>CALFXA010000093.1 GCA_937928015.1 uncultured Anaerolineales bacterium
ACGGCAGGCCGAATGCCCTGACAAGGAAGACCGCCATCTGGTCGCGGGTGACAGGTATGGAGGGACAATAGTTCCCGTTGCCGCAACCGCCTGTGATGCCCTCGTTAGCGAGTTGCTCGATCCAGGCGGCGGCCCAGTGCGTGGCTGGTACGTCTGCGAACATAGTGCCTGTTGCGGTGGGAGGTGTGTAGGCGGAACCATGCTCCCCGCGCAGGAGGAAGACGGCCATTTGGTCGCGGGTGACGGTGGCAGTGGGACAATACGTCAGCGGGCTGGTGAAACATCCGCCGGTGACACCTGCGAAGTACAGACGCTCGATGAAGTTTCTTGCCCAGTGATCGGCTGCAACGTCAGCGAAAATGGGACCGTTACAATTTTTTCCGCCATCGGTAATTGTCCAACCATACGTAGTGATTATATTGCTGCGTGCAGATTCACTGATGCAGTACCGGCTGTTCCCACCGCTAAAGGATACACCGTGTTGCAGGTTCTGCTTATTCCAGCCGTTGAGCAGGGAGTCGTAGTTTGGGATGGAGAGGGTGACCCCATCGAACATGCCACTCATATCGGTCACGTTAGTCGTATTCCAATTGCCAATGTTCTGATCGAAGGCAGAGGCGTAGGAAAACATATAGCCCATATCAATTACTTTTGCGGTATTCCAGTTTCCAATAGGCTGATTGAAAGCCTGAGTGCCCATAAACATACCGTGCATGTCATTCACATTAGCGGTGTTCCAGTTGCCGATGTTCTGATTGAAGGCGTAGGCATAATTGAACATCCAACTCATGTCAGTCACATTGGTTGTATCCCAATTTCCAATGTCCCGGTTGAAGTCATAGGCGCTGTTGAACATGAACCCCATACTGGTTACGTTTGAAGTGTTCCAACCCCCAATATTTTGATTGAAATGGCTATAGGAGAACATGGCATACATATCTGTTACATTGGCAGTATTCCAATCTCCAATGTACTGGTTAAAATTTTCAGCCTTGTAGAACATCCAACTCATATCAGTCACATTGGCGGTGTTCCAGTTTCCAATAGGCTGATTGAAAGCCTGAGCCCCCCAGAACATACCGTCCATATTGGTTACGTTGCTAGTGTTCCAATTGCCTATATTCTGATTGAACCTGATAGCGTTAGCAAACATGAGGCTCATGCTGGTTACACCAGAAAGGTCGGGGCTGTCGCTGGCCTGCCCTGCCAAATTGTAGCAACCGTAAAACGCTATTGCCATTGAGGTCCATTTTCCTGTTCCCCATTGCTCAATGGTCAATAACTTGGGCGCATCTCCTGTATTGTGAAAGTAAATACGGGGAAAGCCTGTGCCAAGCCCAGTGTTGTCCTGGATGCGGACAGTGTAAGTTCCAGCGGCCGGGTAGTTGCAGGTGTAGTTCCCTGTGTTTGCGGTAGCCTCGTTTACACCGTCGTTGTTGCAATCCACATTGTAGTTGTAGGTCTCACCGGGATAGGTGGGGATTACGAATTGTGTGTTAGACGAAACGCCAGGATTATCTGTTTTAACAGTGATGACAAAGTCATCGGCTGGGCTGTGGATATAATCTGCATTTGGATCCCCGCCCGCATCTGTGAACCAACTGCCTAGGTAGTCATCAAAATTCAGGCTTGTTTCATCAGTTGACGCGTTTTTTGCTGCACTTACAGGAATGGTCACGTTGGACAACATGGCAATTGCTATTGCGAGCGTGACGCCCGTGCGTACAATTATCTTCAAGGCCGAGAGTGTTTTGTTTTTTGTTTGCATCTTTCCTCCATTTTTTATTCGGTAGACCCTTGATTTCCTTATCGGACTTATCATACACGCAAAAAATACACCGACCATCACAATTTTGCTGGCCGAATGTCATTTCGATTCGAAGCAATTTGTTAGTTTCAATAAGCATAAATCCACCCCGAATTCTTAGGGCGGATTTGTGCTTGGTATAAAATCATGGCGTTGTCAGACAAGTAAGTTAACCCAAGTTGCTATCCTTACTTTTTGAATCGCTTTAAATCATGATTTTTAACGCGAAGATGCTAGTATTTAATACTTTTTCTTTGCGACTCTGCACCTTTGCGTTACAACTGATCCAAATTCAGGAAGGTGGTAACTTGCGTTAAGTTATAAAAGCATTCCTCCCTTACCACGGCAGCTTCCCTAAATCGACATTCCCGCCGCTCAGGATCACACCGACCTTTAGACCCGTCAGGTCGATCTTGCGCTCCCACAGCACGCCGACCGCTACTGCCGACGACGGCTCGATGATGATCTTGGCGCGTTCCCACACGAACTTCATGGCCGCCACGATGCCCGCCTCACTGACCGTGACGATCTGCTCCACGTTCTCGCGGATGATGGGGAAGGTCAACGTGCCGAGCGAGGTCAGCAGGCCGTCGGCGATGGTCTTGGGATTCTCGGATGGGAGGATGCGGCCCGCCTGCAGGGAACGGTAGGCGTCATCGGCGGTCTCGGGTTCTCCCGCGATGACGCGCACATGCGGGGCTACGCCCTTGACCGTCAGGCTGGTCCCGCTCAACAGGCCGCCGCCACCCACGGGGGCGATGACCACATCCAGGTCGGGGACATCCGCCAGCAGTTCCAGCGCCGCGGTGCCCTGTCCCGCGATGACGCGCTCGTCGTTGTAGGGGTGGACCACTTCCGCGCCCGTCTCCTCCACGATGCGCGCCAGGGTCGACTCGCGCGCCGCCAGGGTCGGCTCGCAGAAGGTGATGCGCCCGCCGTAGCCTGCCACCGCGTCCTTCTTGACCTGCGGAGCATTGCTCGGCATGACGATGTAGGCGGAGATGCCGCGCATACGCGCCGCCAGTGCCAGCGCCTGGGCGTGGTTGCCCGAGGAATGCGTGGCTACGCCGCGCGCCGCCTGCGCATCGGTCAGCGAGTAGACGGCATTGCACGCGCCGCGGAATTTGAACGCGCCGACCTTTTGTAAATTCTCACATTTCAGGAAGACCCGCGCCCCGACCTGTTCGTCGAGACTCTGACAGGTGAGGACGGGCGTGCGGTGTGCGTACGGGCGGATGCGTTCCGCTGCGGCGCGGATGTCGGCAAGGGTGGGGGACATGGGGGCGACTCCTCGAAGTGGAATATCCCCATGATACTACGCCGCCAATGCGGGCGGGGTCACCGATGCGTTTTGTCTAATTTTCTCGTGACCGCCAGAATCAGGATCGATACCCCCACCAACACGACTGAGAGAGCGATGGCTACGCCCAGGTCGCGCTCGAAGCCGAGGTAAATGGCCAGCGGCATGGTCTGAGTGACGCCTTCCAGATTGCCCGCGAACATGATCGTCGCGCCGAACTCGCCCAGGGCGCGTGTCCACGTGAGGATGGCTCCGCTGACCAGCGAGCGTCCCGCCAGTGGGAACATCACCTCGCGGAAGAGTTGCCACTGGTCGGCGCCTTCCACGTGAGCGGCCTCTTCCAGTTGCACGTCGATCTCGTTGAAACCGATCCGCGCAGCGCGAACGTACAGCGGCGCGGACACGAACAATTGGGCAATGACCACGGCCGCCGTGGTGAACGGCAGTTGAATCCCCAGTTCATTCAGCGCTGCTCCGAAGAGTCCCCGCCTGCCAAATGCCACCAGCAAGGCCAGGCCCGCCACCGAAGGCGGCAGGATGACGGGCAGGTCGATCAGGGTCGTTGCCCAGGATTTGAACGGAAACTGCCAACGCGCCAACATGTAGGCCAACGGAGTGCCCAATGCGACCGTGACCGCCACAGTCAGCAGGCTGGTGACCAGGCTCAGGCGCAGCGCCTCCAATGCCGAAGGCGACAGGGCCTGTGTGAAGAAGTCTGCATTGATGGCGCGCCCGAACAGGGCCAGCAAAGGCAGGCCCAGCAGGGTCAACAAGACGAGACTCGGGAGGATGAAGAGCCAGTCCCGAGTCCCGTTGTTGGCGATGTGTTCGATAAGGCGACGCAGTCCAGGCATGCTATTGGATCGCGGAGAAGCCCCACTTGACCAGGATATCCTGACCCTCGGAGGAGAGCACGTAGGCGACGAAGTCAGCGGCCAGCTCGGGCTGCGGAGCCTGAGTCAGCGCCGCAATCGGATATTGAGCGAGCACGTTGAGTTCGGCGGGAATCTCGATGGTCACCAACTCGGGCGCGGCGATGGCGTCGGACACATACACGATGCCTGCATCCGCCTCACCCAACTGGACCTTGGCCACCACCTGCTTGACGTCGTTCTCGTTGGAAACCACATTGGCCAGCACCTTCGTGCCAAAATCGGAGCCGAAGCTGGGATCCTGGCTCATCTTGTCGAGGATCTGGCGGGCGTACTTGCCAGCAGGGACGGTGTCAGCGGCCAGCACCACCTTGACGCCCGAGCGGGTCAGGTCTTGCAGGGAGGTGAGGTTGGCAGGATTGGACGCAGGCAGGATGACCAGCAGTTTGTTGGTCAGGAAGTCACGGGCGGCTCCGTCTTGAACCAACCCTGCCTTGACGGCGTTGTCCATCTCGGTGTGATTGGCTGAGGCAAATACGTCGGCGGCTGCGCCTTCTTCGAGCTGGGTGCGGAGAGTCTGCGAGCCCGCAAAGTTGAGGGCCACGGTCACGCCAGGGTGTGCGCCCTCGAAGTTCTTGCCGATCTCGGTGAAGGCGTCCTTCAACGAGGCGGCGGCGAAGACGGTCAGTGTGCGCGGTTCGGGCGCGGTTGTGGGTGGAACGGTGACGGCCACTTCGGTGGCGGCAGGGGATTCCGTCGGCGCAGGAGTCGGTGTGGCAAGAGGAGCGCACCCAGCCACGAACAGAGTGAACACAAACAGGAGCGATAGCAAACGTTTCATTGAAGCCTCGATTTATGGAATGTGACCCCGCCTTTTGAAGAAAGACGGATTTTATCGAAGTGCGGAAAATCAGCGCGCCACGCCGAACTTCCAACTCAAGAGGATGTTCTGACCGTCACTGGAGAAGACGAAATCCACGAATTTTTGGGCCAGGTCGGCGTTGGGGGATTGGGTTAGCGCCGCGATGGTAAATTCCGCCTGGGTGTTGGCATCCTCGGGGATGGGCAGGGTGACCAGGCTGGGCGCGGTAATCAGGTCCGAGAAATATACGATGCCTGCGTCTGCCTCACCCGATTTCACTCTATCCACCACCCGGCGGACATTCTCCTCATCGAAGGCCGCGTTGGCGATGACCTTTTGGTTGAATCCGTCGCCATACGTGGCGTTCAGATTCTTGAGCATGATGCGGGTGTACTTTCCCGCAGGGTCCGCCTCGGCAGGCAGGGACAACTTGAGGCCAGGCTCGGCCAACCCGTCGATGGACTGGATGTTTGCAGGATTCCCAGGCGGCAGGACCACCACCATCTTGTCGGTGGCGAAGGCCCGCTGCGCGGCATTCTTGGCTACCATCAGCGCGGCTACCAGGGCGGTCATCTCGCGGACACTGGCCGAGGCGAACACGTCGGCCCCTCCGCTTTGGATGATCTGGTTACGCAAGGTTTGCGTGCCGCCGAATTGGAATTTGACCGTCACGCCCGGGTTGATCTCCTCGAAGCGGGAACCGATCTCGGTGAAGGCCTCGGTCAACGCGCTATCGGCGAAGACGGTCAGTGTACGCGGTTCGGGAGAAGCAGTAGCTGTCGGTGCGGGCGTGGAAGCAGGGGCGCATCCCGTGATAAGGACGGACAGCGCAAACAGAACCGATAAAACTTTCTTCATGCAGGGACCTCGATTTGGAATTTGGTTTTGATCTCATCCAGCCATTCGCAGATGAGATGCATTTGACGCAGGCGCAAATCCAGGCTGAGGCGGTTGTACTCCTGTTCGGGGGGCAGGTGCGCCAGCAGACTGGTGAGGCGTTGGATGCTGACCCACACCTGGTCAAACTGCGCGGCGTAGATATCCGCCACTTTCTCGGGTTCATATTTCTGGGCGAAGTAGAGCCGCGTGAGAAATTCCAGGCGGATCGAGCGCGCGTTGCTGGCCGCGCCGCCATCCAGCCATTCCTGAAAGCGGCGGCGTCCCTGTGGAGTAAGTTGCAGCTTCTGGCGGGCAGGCAGCTTTTCCTGCTCCATCGTATGCGACTTGACATCCCCGCGCATTTCTAGGCGCTTGAGGATGGCATAGGCCTGGCTCTGGCTCAGGTGCCAGACATGGCCCAGGTCCGTGACCAGGCGTTGGTGCAGGTCGTAGCCGTGGCTTGGACCCTCGGCCAGTAGCCCCAACAATGCAAATTCAGGAGAGAGGTTGCTCATAATTGCCTCAATATACTCACTCGATGAGTATATCAGCCTCCGCTGCGGGTGGCAAGCCTTTTTGCCCGTCCGCTTGTTTTTGACTATAATGCCTGTATGGATTTTCTCACCCGACTTGCCCAACCCACCCCGATCCTGCTCGACGGCGCGACAGGCACTGAACTGCATCGCCGTGGCATGGATACGGGCCTTCCGCTCTGGTCTGCTAATGCCCTTCTCAGCGACGAAGGCGCGCGCGTGCTCAAGGAGATTCATCTCGACTATCTGCGCGCAGGCGCGGAGATTCTCACTACCAATACCTTCCGCACCCATCGCCGCGCCCTGGCTCCTGCGGGCTACGCCGACCGCACCCTCGACCTGACCCGCCGCGCCGTGGAGATTTCCCGCGAGGCGATTCGCGAGTTTGGCTCACCCGAGCCGCGTTTCGTGGCGGGGTCCATCTCCACATTGGAGGATTGTTACCAGCCTGCGCTCGTCCCGCCCGATGACCAGCTACGAGCCGAGCATAGCGAGCGGGTCCAGCACCTGGTCGAGTGCGGTGTGGACCTGATCCTGATCGAGACCATGAACACCATCCGTGAGGCATCCATCGCCGCCAGACTGGCGACGGTCACGGGCACGCCCGTGGTCGTCAGCTTTGTGTGCGACCCGATGGGCAACATCCTCTCGGGCGAAAGCCTGACCGATGCAGCGCAGGAGTTGCTGCCGCTGGGCATCGTGGCAATCGGCGTCAACTGCGGACCGACCCCCTACCTTTCCGCGCCGCTGGAGGAGTTGCATGCGGCCTGCCCGCCGAATTTCCCATTGATCGCCTATGGCAATATCGGCTACGCCGACGAGAAGGTCGGTTGGATCAATACCGACGCGGAGGCGCCCGAGATTTATTGCCGCCACGCGGCTCATTGGCCCGCCAGGATCGTAGGCGGTTGTTGCGGCACCACACCTGCGCACATTCAACAACTTCAAGCCATTTTGTTCTCATCCCACTGAGGCGCCATGTCTGTTTATCTCCACGATATCCCGCTCGCTCAGGCCCAGACGCGTTTCCGACAAGCATTAGAGGAAGCGGGACTGTGGCGCGTGCTTGGCACAGAGGTCCTTCCTCTGGACGAAAATCTGCTCGACCGTGTGCTGGCGGAGCCTGTGTGGGCAAAAGTCTCCTCGCCGAATTACCACGCCTCGGCCATGGATGGCTTTGCCGTCCGTGCCAAAGATAGCGAGGGCGCGGGACCCTCGGACCCGATCACGCTACAGGTCGGACCCTCGGCCTGTTACCTCGATACGGGCGATCCCCTGCCTGCTGAGTTTGATTCCGTCATCCCCATCGAGAACGTCGAGGCGCTGGACGATGCAGGCCGAACGACCGAATCGATCCGCAAGCCTGCCTTCATCCGCATCCGCGCCGCCGTAGCGCCGTGGAGTCACGTCCGCCCATTGGGTGAGGACATCGTTGCCACGCAGCTTGTCCTGCCTGCAGGGCATGAGCTGCGTCCCGCCGACTTGGGCGCGATTGCCGCCTCGGGTCACACCGAAGTGAAGGTGGCGCGCAGGCCGCGTGTGGCCATCCTGCCGACGGGCAGCGAATTGGTCCCGCTCGGCAGCACGTTGAAGTCGGGTGACATCCTCGAATACAATTCGCTGGTCCTGGCGGCGCAGGTCAAAGCCATGGGCGCCCAGCCGACCCGTTATCCGATCACCATCGATAACTTCGATTTAATCTGTGAGCACGTGAAAGAGGCGGCGCAGGAGCATGACCTGATCCTGTTGAATGCGGGGTCCTCGGCCGGGGCGGAGGACTTTTCCGCCAGAGTGGTAGAGACGCTTGGGACATTGTATGTGCATGGCGTGGCTGTGCGGCCCGGGCACCCTGTCATTTTGGGGACGGTGGCGCGCGGCGATTCACCCGTCGTTCCCATCATCGGCGTGCCTGGTTATCCCGTCTCGGCCGCGTTGACGGTAGATATCTTTGCCGAGCCGATCCTGGCCCAATGGCAGGGACGCCGTCCGCTGGTACTGCACGAGGAGCAGGCTACGCTCACGCGCAAGATCGTCTCGCCGCCCGGCGACGATGATTACGTGCGCGTGGCTGTGGGGCGGGTGGGCCAGAAGTTGCTGGCTGCGCCTCTCTCGCGCGGCGCGGGGGTCATCACCTCGTTGGTCCGCGCAGATGGACTGGTGGTGATTCCCCGCGGCGAACAAGGCGCGGAGGCAGGCCAGCCTGTGCGTGTGCGCCTGTACCGCACGCCCTCCGAGTTGGACCGTACCATTTTCTGCATCGGTTCTCACGATGTGATCCTTGATTTGTTGGCCCAATACCTGTCCAATCATGACCGACGCTTTGTCTCGGCCAACGTCGGCTCGCAAGGCGGACTGGTGGCCTTGCGGCGCGGGGAAGCCCACCTGGCTGGATCTCACCTGCTCGATCCAGAAACGGGTGAATACAACGTGTCTTATCTCAAACAGTACCTGCCTGATACGCCGGTAAAGCTGGTGACGTTGGTGGGGCGTGAGCAGGGCCTGTTGGTGAGGAGAGGCAACCCGAAGGGCATCAAAAGCCTGGGCGATCTGACCCGCCCCGAGGTCCAGTTTGTGAATCGTCAGCGGGGAGCGGGCACGCGCATCCTGTTGGATTATCATCTGAACAGATTGGGGATAGCCGCTCAAACTGTCCTCGGCTACAATCAGGAAGAATATACCCATCTGGGTGTGGCGGCGGCGGTGGCCTCGGGCCGCGCTGATTGTGGACTGGGCATTCCCGCCGCGGCGCAGGCTCTCGACCTGGATTTTGTCCCGCTATTCAACGAGCGATACGATCTGGTCATTCCCACTGTCCACGCTGAAAGTGATCTGCTGGCCCCCCTTTTTGCTGTTCTGGCTGACCCCGCTTTTCGATGGGCTGTGACAGCCCTTCCAGGTTATGATATTACCCGTATGGGAAATTTAGTTTCGGAGGCTTTATGAAGCAAGCACTTGTTATTGATGATAATCGAAACACCGCCGATGCCCTCCATCAAATGTTGAGTGTGCTGGGCGTGCCCGCGCGCACGGCGTACGGTTCCAGCCCCGCCATTGCGTTATTGAAGAGCGGCGCCCCCGGGATCATCTTGCTGGACATCAACATGCCCGGCGTGGATGGGACCGAGATTCTCTCTTACGTCAAACGTGAACCGCGCCTTTCGGCGGTGCCCGTTATCGTCATCACCTCCGACGACCAGCCCGAGACCCGTCAGCGGGTGCTGAAGGGCGGGGCGCTGACCATCTTGATCAAACCCGTCACCATCGATGCGCTGGAAGGCGCGCTGAGAAAAGCAGGCATCCTGTAAACCTGAAGGCCGCTGGAACGCTCCAGCGGCTTTTTTTTGACATTCGGCATGGGGGATTGTATAATCCGCCCTTGCGTTCTATTTTTCACAAGAGAGAGCCATGCGAAACACGATTCTTCTGGTTGTTCTTCTGGCAGGCCTGCTTACGGCTTGCGGCACATCGCAATCTACTCAAAATGCTGATCCCGCCGTGGTGGTGACAGTTACCGTCCCGCCTGAATACTCAGGGTTGACCAATCCTCTTGGCGTGGATGTGGCTGAGGCGGGAGCGAAGGTCTTTGCCACCAACTGCGCCTCCTGTCACGGCGAAACGGGCCGTGGGGATGGCCCCGTGGCAACTTCCCTGACACCTCGTCCCGTCAACCTGGTGGCCCTGCAAGCGACCTCTACAGATGATTACCTGTTTTGGCGCATCAGCACGGGCAAGTCGGGCACGGCCATGGTCGGCTGGAAGGGCATCCTCGCGGACGAACAGATCTGGCAGTTGGTCACCTTCCTGCGTACATTGAAATAGATTGGTGGAAAACTTCCGCACGGCGGACAGTGCGGGTATAATGCGCTCCGACCAAAGCTCAAGGAGGAGCCTGTGCCCATTTCTGCTGGGATTCCCGCGCCCGATTTTGAACTCTTAGACGATCAGAACCAGACCCGACGTCTGGCCGATTTCCGTGGCCAGTGCGTGGTGTTGTATTTCTATCCCAAGGACGATACGCCTGGTTGCACGAAAGAGGCCTGTAACTTCCGTGACGACTACTCTGCCTATGAACAGGCGGGTATCACCATTCTGGGCATCAGTCCCGATTCTGTCGAGTCGCACCAGAAGTTCAAGGTCAAGTTCCAATTGCCGTTTGCGCTGTTGGCGGACGAGGGTCATAAGGTCTGCGATGCTTATGGGACCTGGGGACCCAAGAAATTCATGGGAAAGGCCTATGAAGGTGTGCTGCGGACGACCTTTCTGATTGGCACGGACGGGATGATCGTGCGCGTCTTCGAGAACGTCCGCCCTGCCGAGCACAGCGCCGAAGTGCTGGCCGCCTTCCAATAGGGGAGGCAGGCCGAAAGTCGAAAACTGCTACGATTTTTGTGCTCAAAAAACGTGACAAATTGTCTAAAATTTGGTAAATTACAGCCTGGTACGCGCAGCCCTGCGGGGGGACTGTCGCGGACGTTATTTTTCCGCTGTGGAACACATTTTTCAGGAGAGTGTGTATGCGACACTATGTAATTGTTGGCATCCTGGTCATCGTCGCGGCTGTGGGTACGTACACGGGCCTGCACGCGGTGGGTCTGATGCCCGTCGAGGCCAGCGTGCAAGCGGCCCCGATCGATTGGCTCTGGAACCTGGAAGTTATCACCATTTCCTTTTTGTTCGCCCTGATCATTGTGCCGATGGTGTACAGCCTGGTCGTTTTTCGCAGGAAGAAGGGCGATAACACGGATGCCGAGCACATCGAAGGTAATACCACCCTTGAGATCGCCTGGACCATCATCCCGTTGATCGTTGTGGTCATCTTCGCCTACCTGGGCGCATATTCGCTCGGTGAAACCCGTCGTGTGGACCCGAACGCGATGATCGTCAAGGTGACGGGCTTCCAGTGGGGCTGGCAGTTCGAATATCCCGCTTACGGTGGATTCAAATCCGACAAGTTGTACCTGCCTGCCGACAAGCAGGTGTTGCTGCAACTACAGGCCCTGGATGTGATCCACTCTTTCTGGGTGCCTGAATTCCGCGTGAAGCAGGACCTGGTGCCTGGCCGCATCACGGAGTATCGCATCACGCCGAGCCTGATCGGTGATTACAAGGTGCGCTGCGCCGAAATCTGCGGCACGTCGCATGCTTATATGGAAGCGCCTGTGGTGGTGGTGGACCAGGCTGCGTTTGATACTTGGGCCAAGGATCAGCAGGTGGCCGCTGCCCAGGCGGAGGCCAATGCCACGCCCGAGCAGAAGGGCGAGAAACTCTATCAGACCTACTGCAAGGCCTGCCACTCGATCAACGGTACGGCGGGGAATGGTCCCACCTGGCTGGGGCTGTTTGGCCACGAGGTGGAACTGGCTGACGGGACGACCGTCACCGCGGATGAGGCCTACTTGACGCAGTCCATCAAGGAGCCGCAGTCGCAGGTGGTGCAGGGATACAGCCCGATGGCCTTCAATCCCGCCGCCGTGGGTATCGGCGATACCGAGATTGGTTACCTCGTTGCGTACATCAAGACGCTGAAATAATCGTGGAGGAGTCAAGATGACAAATATCAAGCCTGTGTGGCGCGGCCTATTCCTGCTGGTCGTCGGCGCATTGATCGGCTATGGGGTGGGGTTGGGACTGGACTTCGCCGTCCAGAAGACGGTGAGTTACCAGGCTCCCGTGGCGGGGTTGTTCTCGCTGCTGTTCGGCGCGATCTTCTTTTTCTTTGGCCTGATTGGCTATCACGGCGTGACGAAGGGCCTGGTCTTCCAGGTGCTGGGGACGCTGGCGGGCGCCCTGTTCGTGACGGGCATCCGCGCGGCAATGGGACTCGGCCTGTGGGGGCCGTTCCTCTTTACCGAGCCCGCCTGGGTGTTGGGTGGACTCGTCGGCGCGCTTTCCTTTCTGGCGGGCGTGGGCGCCGTGACGGATTGGTGGAAGTGGGCGCTGGGCGAGCCGACCTCGGATCATCATCACGATGAACCCGGCTGGGAGAAATACTTCGGTGTCTCCCTCGACCACAAGGTGATCGGTATCCAGTACACCGTGGTGGCGTTGTTGCTGATCAGCGTCGGCGGCCTGTTTGCGCTGATCTTCCGCACGGAACTGGCCGCATCGGGCCTGCAATTCCTGACCCGTGAGTTCAAGCTGTTCGATCAGAACGGCCTGCAAATGTACAACTCGTTGATGAGCCTGCACGGCATGATCATGATCGTCTCGATCCTGTTGGGCATCGCAGGCATCATGAACTATGTTGTGCCGCTGCTGCTGGGCGCGCAGGACATGGCCTTCCCGCGCATGAACGCCTTCTCGTTCTGGATCGCCGTCCCCGCTGCCGTGCTGCTGCTTTCGAGCATCTTCTTGGGCGGCTTCGACACAGGCTGGACGGGTTACCCGCCGCTTTCGGTGCGCGCCCCTGTGGGCATGCAGATGTTCTTCCTGGGCGTGTTCGTGGCGGGCTGGTCGTCCATTTTAGGCGGCTTGAACATCATCGCCACCACGCTGCGGATGCGCGCCAAAGGCATGACCGCCTTCCGCATGCCGATCCTGGTGTGGGCCTCGGTGGCGACCTCGCTTATCTCGCTGACTGCCACGCAGTTGATCGGCCTGGCGTTCCAGTTGGTGATGTTCCAGCGTTTGCTGGGCATGGGCTTCTTCGACCCCGACAAGGGCGGCAATCCCGTGTTGTTCCAACACCTGTTCTGGTTCTATTCGCATCCCGCCGTGTACGTGTTCGTGCTGCCTGGCCTGGGTGTGATCTCGGAACTGTTACCCGTCTTCGTGCGCAAGCCGCTCTTCGGGTACAAGTGGGTGGCTATGTCCTCACTGGGCATTGCCCTGGTGGGCTTCCTGGTGTGGGCGCATCACATGTTCACCTCGGGTATGAACGAATACCTGCGCGTGCCGTTCATGTACAGCACCCTGTTGGTGGCTGTGCCGACGGGCGTCAAGTTCTTCTCGTGGGTGGCGACTCTCTGGAAGGGCAAGATCCGCACGCCCGTGCCGATGCTGTTCGTGCTGGGCGGGATCGTCGTTTTCCTGATGGGCGGCCTCTCGGGTCCGCCGAACGCCACCGTCTCGACCGACTTGCACCTGCACGATACCTACTTCATCGTCGGCCACTTCCACGACACCATCTTCGGCGGATTCGTCTTCCCGTTCTTCGCCGCCATCTATTACTGGTTCCCCAAGGCCAGCGGACGTCGCATGAACGAGTTCTGGGGCAAGGTCCACTTCTGGTTGATGACGCCTTCCTTCTTCGTGCTGACCCTGGGCATGATGCGCATCGGCCTGCTGGGCATGCGCCGCCGCATCGCGGACTACGATCCCGCGCTCGGCTTCGATTTGACTCATCTCGTGCTGACCATCGCGGGCTTCCTGATCGCGCTCTCGGTGCTGATCTTCATCATCAACTTCTTCCACAGCATGAAGAATGGCGAGAAGGCCGAAGGCAACGTCTGGGAATCGCGCTCGCCCGAGTGGCAGGTCCCCTCGCCGATGCCGATGCACAACTATGAGCACGAGTTCGAAGTGGTCGGTGAACCGTACGATTATGGTCTGGCGGGTTCGCGCTACGTCAAGTTCGCCAACGAAAAGTAAAGGGTAGGGCTCGATGACACACACACAAGACAAATCCACCGCCATGCGCCAGGGCGTATTGATCTTCGTCTACCTGGGCATTTTGACGGTACTCGAATATTTCATCGCGGTCGCCTTCGATGCCGTGCCCCTGCTGGTCGTGGTGGCGCTGGTCAAGGCGGGGCTGGTGATGTATTACTACATGCACATCTACCGCCTTAGCGAGGATGACGGTTCCGACGAGCACTCCTACGCCTACAAGACGGGCACCAACCGATTGGGCCTGTGGCTGTTCCTGCTTTCGGATGCCTTCGTCTTCGGCGGCCTGATGGTGGCCCGTATCAACCTGTTGGGGATGACCCGCCCGCACCTGAACCAATTGCTCGGTCTGGGCGTGACGGCCGTCCTGCTGATCTCGTCCTTCTTCATGAATCGTGCTGAAACGGCCATCGCGCATGGTGATAGAAAGACCTTCATGACGGGAACGTTTATTACGATGATCCTGGGCTTGCTCTTCGTGATCGGCGTGGTTGGGCTGGAATGGCAACTGGCTAAAATCGAGGAGGTAATTGCCAACAGGGACGTTGTGGGTGCGGTCTTCTATATGATGACAGGCATGCATGCCTTTCACGTACTGACGGGTGTGATTTTGCTCTTCACTGTTTGGAATAAAGGTCGCAAAGGTCTGTACACTGCTGAAAAGCACTGGGGTGTGGAGGCCGCCGCCGTCTACTGGCACTTCGTGGACGTGGTCTGGATCTTCTTTTATCCCGCGCTGTACCTGATCGGGAAGGTCCTGTAGCAGGCCGCGGTTCGATAACTGAAAGATGGTATGATGTCGGGGCGGCCAACAGGTCGCCCCGCTTTTTTCGGAGGTCATTGCATGGATCGCAAGTTGATTTGGGTCGGAGTCGGCTCGCTGGCTGTTATCCTGGTGGGAATTCTGCTGGCCTATCTGTTTGCAAAACCACCCAGTTTTCTCGGCACAACATATGAACCCCTGCCTGCGCCCGAGATCGACATGCCCCTGGCGGATGGGGCACAGTTCCGCCTAAGCGACCACAAGAGCCAGGTGGTGCTGATCTTCTTCGGTTACACCTCCTGCCCGGACGTGTGTCCGACCACCCTGTCGAATCTCAAACTGGTGATGAATGAATTGGGCGCGGATGCCGAACGGGTGCAGGTGCTCTTCGTCACCATGGACCCCGACCGCGACACGCCCGCCCGTACGCAGGATTATGCCAGCCGCTTCTACCCGACCTTCCTCGGCCTCTCGGGACCCATCGAACAATTGGGCAAGGTCTGGGGCGACTATGGTGCATACCGTGAACTCGGACCAAAGGACGAGTATGGCAATTACGCCGTGACCCATTCCTCGCGCCTGACCGTCATCGACACGCATGGGAACCTGCGGCTGTCCTTCAATTTCGACTCGCGCTGGCAGGATATTCTGCACGATGTGCGCCTGCTGCTGGCCGAGAAGTAAGGTTTTCTCGTTTCAAAGGAAAGGTGCCTTCAAAATGTCTCGCAGCGCAATCTTCAAGCGCATCTTCATTTCCCTGTTGCTCGGATTCGCCCTGGCGGCCGTGATGAGTGAGGCCGCCTTCCAATTGTTCAAACGTGAGAACCGCGAACCCACCCGCATCGAGTTGGTCATTCCCGATGGGACGGCGGAGCGTGTAGCCCAGGGTGAAGCACCGCCTGGCCTTCCCCAGGATATGACCTTCGTGGTCGGCGATACGCTGGCCGTGGTCAACCAGGACAGCGTCGACCATCAACTGGGTCCGCTGTGGGTGCCTGCGGGGACGACCGCCACCATGAACCTGTCGAGCGAGGAGAGCTACGCGTTGGAATGTTCCTTCCAGCCGACCAAATATTTCGGTCTGGACGTCCATCAGCCCGTGACGTGGGGGACGCGCCTCTCGGGCATCTTCTTCGCGGGCTTTCCGTTGACGGGCATCTTCGCCGTGTATAGCATCCTGTTGGGCGGCGATAAAAAGAAAAAGCAGGAGGCGGCCGCGTGAAAACTCTGCGCGCCATGTTCTCCCGCAAGTGGATTCTAACAACCCTGTTCGTCTTCGCGGGCACGGCCTTGTGTGTGCGGCTGGGCATCTGGCAGTTGGACCGCCTGCATCAGCGGCGGGAAGCGAATGCCCAGTACGAGGCCGCGCGCGCCCTGCCGTCCCTGGAATTGACGGGCGCAACGAGCGAAGACCTGACCGCCCAGGAATACCGCGATGTGACCGCGCGCGGCACCTACGACTTCGAGCATCAGGTGGCACTGCGCAACCAGGAACTGGACGGCGTGCTGGGTTATTCCCTGATCACGCCGCTGGTATTGAGTGACGGCTCGGCGGTGCTGGTCGAGCGCGGCTTCATCCCCGCGGAGGGCAACGCCGCGCCCGCCGACTGGCGCAAGTACGACGAGTCAGGCGAGGTGGCCGTCAGCGGAATCCTCCACCTGGGGCAAACGGAACCAGGCTTCTGGGCGGCCTCCGATCCACCGCCCGTCGAGGGGCAGAAACTCGATTTCTGGGTGATCGTCAACATCCCGCGCATCCAGCTCCAGGTCCCGTATCGCCTGTTGCCCGTCTTCATCCAGCCGAACATGGACCCCGCCGACACGACCCCACCCATCGCCTATCAGGCGCAATACGAGGTGACCGAGGGGCCGCATCTGGGGTACGCGGGCCAGTGGTTCACCTTTGCCACGCTGTTGTTTTTTGGATATCCGCTCTTCTATCTGCCGAGGCAGGAGCACTCATGAAATATTCGCTGCGTTCTTCTTTTGCCCGCCAAACCCTGGTCCTCTTTTTCCTCG
Organism: uncultured Anaerolineales bacterium; assembly: GCA_937928015.1. Lineage (GTDB taxonomy): Bacteria > Chloroflexota > Anaerolineae > Anaerolineales > Villigracilaceae > JACPVF01. The sequence continues at coordinate 16,644 of CALFXA010000093.1, forward strand.
TCCTGTTGCTGACCCTCCTGGGACGCGCCGTGACCCTGACGGGCGCGGCCGCCTATTGCCAGGGTTGGCCCGTCTGCGTGCCTACGCATCCCGTGGGCTGGTTGCAATTGGTGCATCGGCTGGCGGTCGTCCTGGCCTCGGTTCAAATGGTCTGGGTGATGCGCAAGGCCTGGCGCGAACAGCGTGAGAATACGCTGCTGCTGCCGTTGACCACGGTGCTGGGGGTGCTGTTCTTCGGTCAGGCGTTGATTGGCTCGCTGGAAGTGACCCACGGCCTGGCACGACATCTGGCTGTGCTGCACGGGCTGACGGCTGTCTCGTTGTGGTTCGCGTTGCTCGGTCTGGCGCTGGTGGCGGGCGTCCAAGCCGTGGACCCCGTCTCTGTTCCCGTTTTGGATGCACGCCAGCGTCTGAAGGATTTCTTCGCGCTCTCCAAACCGCTGATCGTGGCGCTGCTGCTGGTGACCACCTTCGCGGGGCTGGTGGCAGGCGGCAAGCAATGGCCGTCCTTCCCGCTGGCGTTCTGGACCTTGTTGGGCGGTGCGCTGGCAGCGGGCGGCTCCTCGGCGCTGAACCAGTACATCGACCGCGAACTGGACAAGAACATGCAGCGCACGGCCAAACGTCCGCTGGCTTCCGAGCGGTTGACGGCCGCCGAAGGCCTGGCCTTTGGCCTGGCCCTGTGCCTATCGAGTTATTATATTCTGGCGGGATTCGTCAATCTGCTGGCGGCGCTGCTTTCGCTAGCGGGCATTTTCTATTACGTGTTCTTCTACAGCGTGTGGTTGAAGAAGGCCACCGTGCAGAACAT
>CALFXA010000094.1 GCA_937928015.1 uncultured Anaerolineales bacterium
CTCCACCTACGTCCCCGAGTGGACCTGGGGCGGCACGCTCGAAACCGATGGTGGATACCATTTCTGGATCACGATCAACAGCGAGGGCGTCAACCCCGACCTGCGCAAACAGCAGGGTTGGTATGACGTGGAGTTCGTCGGCCTGAATAAACTGGGCGACGTGGTTGGTCGCACCGAGAAGATCACCGACGTCATCAGTTTTGCCGTAGACTGCAAATAGGATTTGCAACGAAAAAAAAGGACAGGCGCCAGCCTGTCCTTTTTTGATTCTTTCAGTGTGTTACGCGGTGCGGGGCTTCATGGCCTCGCGTCCCCAAATCCACAGGGCACCCAGGCCGAAGAGGATGACCACAAAGTTGACCAGCCCGCCGAACGCGCCGATGGGCAGCAGGGGGAAATTCAGCAGGCCGATGCCCAGCACGAGGATCACGATGCCGAGGATGGACGGCCAATACTTGTGCTCCGCCGCTGTAGGGCTGATGCGGGCCAGAATCCAGTGGCCGATGTTCTCGCCGACCACGATCTTGGTCAGGTACGAGGTGACCAGCACGAAGCCCACGGTCAGGCCGAACAGGGACAGCAGGCCGACCCACACGATGGTCCCGCTCACTCCGCCCAGGGTGAGTATGCCAAAGACGATTCCGCCTAGCACCATGAACAGGATCAGGCACAGGATGGCGAAGAAGAAGGCCGCCCATGCGATCATGCCCCATCCCAGGCTGGGCCAGGGTTGAGTGCGCAGGGCCGCAGGCAGGGCCTTCATGAACCTGGGAAACAACCATCCCAGCACGAGGCTGAACAGGATCAGGGTGATCATCGCGCGCAGCATGCCCAGACCCCAGGTGCCCAATTTCTCGGCGGCGGTCGGTTCGTGCGCAGCCATGCTGACCTCCACCGGGGGGGCGGTGCGGGTGATTTTTCCGCTCACCACACTGCTCGGGATGGGCAGGTCGATGGTGCTGGTATAGTCCAGGTCACCCTTGACGGACGAGTCCTTGCTGACGGTCAGACCCGTATTGACGCGCGGGATGGAGATCGGCACGTTGGTCATGGTCATGTTGACGGGGACATCCACGCTGTCCTCGGTGGCGTCCACATAGGCCTTCACGTCCCCGCCTACGCTGCCATCCAACTCGAATGCGCTGGTGCCTGCCAATACGTTTCGGCCGACGTCGCCCGCCAACAGAACCTGGGCGCTCCCGACCACCACATCGCCGCCGATGGTGGAACCCGCCTGGACCTCCAGGCTGGCGCCCGCGGCTACCACGTCCCCACCGACTTCAGCGCCCTTGCTCACGCGCAGGGCCGCTCCCGCGATGCGGGCGTCGTCCATCACCTTGCCGTTGATGATTACGGCCTGGCCCGCGGCGACCAGGTCGCCTTCCACGGTGCCGTTGATGGTGATGATCGATCCCACCGCGTACACATCGCCCTTGACGGTTCCGTCCAAGGTAAAGGTTTCGGCTGAGACGTACAGATCGTCGTTGATGACCTCGCCCTTCCCGATGGTCACGTCCTGGCCTGTGCGCCCGTCGAAGGCGTAGGCAGGGCTGACAAATACGGCGGCCACCAGGGCCACCAGCATGAACAGGGACAAAAACTTGCGGAGATGCTTCATGGAAAACTCCTTGTGAAAATAAACGACTTCCTCTTTCCATACGAAAATGGGAAAGGGAAGTCGCAATTTTTCGGAACGAAAATCTTCCTACGGACCCGTACGCTTGGCGCGCGTACGGCGGGTGATGCCTTCGAGCAGCAGTTTGGCAGCTTCCTGATGGTTGGCCTCCAATGCCACGTCCACGGGAAGTTTGCCGTCGTTGCCGCGGGCATCCAGGTCGCCACCGCCGAAGATCAGCGCGCGGATCATGTCCAGGTTGCCGTTCTGCGCCGCGGCGTGCATGGGAGTGTAACCGCCTTGCTCGCGGCAATTCGGGTCCGCGCCGTTGACCAACAGCAGGTCCACGATGCGGATGTGGTTTCCCGCCGCCGCTGATTGGAGCGGCGTAGCCTGCAGCGGGTTACGCGACGGCGAATTGACCGCCGCCCCCGCGCGGATGAGATAACGGGCCGTCTCATAATGCCCGAAGAAGCAGGCCAGCCCCAGCGGATGGAAACCGTCTTCGGCATGCTGCTTCACCAGGTCGGGGTCGTGCGCCAGGATGCGGATGATGTGCTCGGTCTTGCCTGTGGCGGCGGCCTCATAGACGGTCAGCGACACCTTCTTGCTCGCCAGGAAATCTGCCAGTTTCGGCTCCTGGTGATAGGCGGCCACCAACACCGGGCTGAGTCCGTTTTCGTTGAGGTGGATCAGGCTCGGGTCTTCAGCCAGCAGGCGCTTGACCTCCTCCGTGTGGCCCTTCTTGATGGCTTCGAAAAATTTAGCCGTCTTCATGGGCACCCATCCAGGCGCGGAGGTTCGAGAATCGCGTTATGGGAGATTGGACAATCAAACATGAAAAAGCCCTCGAAATGAATTGCCCTATTATATCCCCGACTGGAAAATCACCCCATGCAGATTCCATTTCCGCTTGGTTGCAGGAGATTTCCCCCGTATCTCGGACCCTCGGCCCGCTTCCGTTTTCAGGCCAGTTCTTCCGCTTTGGGCGCCACCAGCCAGCCGTGCGCCCGTTCGACTGCCTCGGTGACCAGTGATCCCGTGAACGGCGACAGGTTTTCTTCGAAGCCGAACTCGTAGCCGCGTACGGACACCAAAATTGCCTCGGGAACTCTTTCGTATAGCGACTCGCACATCGAAAGCAACATTTCGGGTGTCAGGTGATGGGTGAAGGGCGAGGTCTGATACTCGGGGGCCAGCTCCACGAGTTGGACGTTATCGGGGATGTTGCCCGTGTGCGCGTCCACGAAGCAGACTCGGTCAAAGGTGGAAATATCCTCGGCCATCTCGGGCGTGAGCTGAAGATGGAAGGCGAAGGTCGTGCCAGGTGCAGAGGGCAGGGGATCCTCCCACGAGGTGGAGGTGTCCAGGCCCAACTGGCTGGCGAGGCTCGTCAGCACGTGCCAGGCCACGCCGTCATCTTGTCGATCAGGGTTTCCATATCCAATGAAGAGAGTGTTCATAGCTTCACCATTCGCATCGTTTGTGTAGGGGCGGCAGGCCCGCCGCCCCTACATGCATGTGTTAATTAATCACGCGTAATAGTCTGGACCACCTGTCCTTCGGGGTCGAGGACTTCGATCTGGATTGGCATTTGGCCGACCGCATGGGTGGAGCAGGACAGGCATGGGTCGTGTGCGCGGACAGCGGCCTCGACGCGGTTGAGCATACCTTCCTTGACTTCGCCGCCCACGATGTAGGTCTTGGCCACACTGTCGACGGCGGTGCTCATCGCCCAGTTGTTGTGCCCGGTCGCCACGATCAAGTTGACGGCGGTCAGCTTGCCCGTGGCGTCGGCCTTGTAGTGGTGGATGAGCGTGCCGCGCGGCGCTTCGAGGATGCCGACGCCCTCGCCCTTGTAGTCCTTGCGGGTGTTGAGGATGTCGGTGCTGAGGATGTCGGGGTCGTCGAGCAATTCGCTCACGCGCTCGATGCAGTAAATGACCTCGATCATGCGCGCATAGTGGAAGTACAGCGTCTGTCCGACGGGGTTGCCGCCGTTGAGCGCCTTGAACAACTTGTGCTCCTCGCCAGCGATGGGCGTGCTGATGCTCTTGACCGCGTTCATGCGTCCCAACGGACCGACGCGATAGACGCCTTCGGGGAAGCTCATCTTCTTGTAGTATGGGAATTTGAGGTACGACCAGTTCTCGACGTGTTCGGCGATGTAATCGAGATAATCGCTGCCAGGGAACTTTTCGAGCTGGTTGCCTTCTCGGTCCACCAGGCGGATGTTGCCGTCGTAGAGGTTGAGGCTGTCGTCGGGGTTGACGATGCTCATGTAGCCGCTCTTCAGCACGGCAAACTTGTTGATGTCCTCCATGTTGCGCTCGGCCCAATCCTTCATGATGCTGACGCCCATTCTGGCGGTTTCGAGATTGGCCTCGATGCCCGCGCGGATGGCGTCCCGCTCACTGGCCTGCAGCGCCTTGTTGACGCCACCTGCCACGGCGAAATTCGGGTGGATGCGGCGTCCGCCCAGGGTGCGGATGATCTCCTGACCGAAGCGGCGCAGGCCGACAGCTTTCAGCGCGATCTCGGGGGCGGTGTGCGCCAGCCCGATCACGTTGCGGATGGCGGGGTCGGCATCGAAACCGAGCAGCAGGTCGGGGCCAGACAGCTCGAAGAAGTGCATGCCGTGGCTCTGGATGACTTGTCCCATGTGCATCAGTTCGCGCAGCAGATTGGCGGG
>CALFXA010000095.1 GCA_937928015.1 uncultured Anaerolineales bacterium
GACGTGTGCTCTTCCGATCTGTGCGTTCATCCGCGCGGATGGCCTGGTCAGCCAGCAGGATGGTCAGGGGCGGCAAGGTCTCGTCACGCGGGGGAATCTTGACAGGCTTCTCGTCCTTCTTTTCGGGAGCACGCAGGGAGGTGCGGAATTCGGGCGGCAGAGGCGCGGGTTTCTTCTTCGCGGGTTGTTTGGGTGTGGATTCCTCCACCTTGGCCTCTTCCACGGCGGGAGCGGATTCCGCCACCGCCTCGACGAGGGCGGGAGTTTCGCCTGCGACCTTCCTCAACCAGCGCTCGACGTAAGTCCATAGGCCGAAGCCGCTGGCTACCGCAAACAACCAAGCCACGAACAGAATCAGAGTCCCGCCAATGGGGGTGGCGACCTTCCACAACAGCCAGGTCATACCCCAGCCGATCTGGCCACCGTCCAGGCCCAGGTCGGCCCGGTCGACGGAATTTCCCATCAGGGCCGAGAGCAGGCCCAGGGTCAAAAGAGTGGCAAGTTCCAGCCAGAGGACGCGGCCAATCTTCCAGGAGCGCAGGCTCCGATTGAGCAGGGAAAATCCCAACAGACCGATGGCAATCGCGACCAGATACCCGCCCCAGCCAAACCAACTCCCAATCCATTTGGCCCACAGCGAAATGAACCAACCCCGCGTGCCCCCCATCAGGGCAATCACAGAGATCAGGGCCAGGGCCAACAGGACCAACCCAATCAGGTCGCGGATGTAAACCCCAAAGCGTTGGTTGAATCGCGCCAGACCGTCGAGCCAGTCCGAGGTCGGCGGCTCGGCTTCTTCGAAGCGGCGCGGAGGGCGGGAATGGGAAGTCATCCTAGTAGCGCAGGCTCAGTCCCATGCGCTGACGGGCCGCATCGACGTGCAGGATGCGCACCTGAACAGGCTGCCCCTCGCGCAGCACATCCTTGACGCCCTGCACTCCAGCCATCTCGATCTCGGAGGCATGGATCAGGCCCTCGACGCCCGCATCCAAACGGGCGAACGCGCCATAAGACACGACGCTGGTGATGGTGGCGGGCATGACCGCGCCCACGGGGAAGGCGCTCTCGGCATCGGCCCACGGGTTGGGGTGCAGACGCTTGAGGCTAAGCGCCACGCGGCAACGCTCGGGGGCCAGGTCGAGCACCTGGACCTCGAGCTTCTGATTGAGTTGGACAATCTGGCTGGGATGGATGACGCGGCCCCACGAGAGTTCCGAAATATGAATGAGGCCCTCGACCCCGCCCAGGTCCACGAACACGCCGAAGTCGGTGATGTTGGTGACCGTGCCCGTGATGTGCTGACCGGGCACGATGGCGTTGAAGAGCACGGCCCGCTGTCCAGGTTCGGCCAGGGCGGCGCGTTCCGAGAAAACCACGCGTCCATCTTCGGGGACACACTCAATAACCTTTAGGTTCAAGGTGCGGCCCACGTAGGTTTCGAGTTGGGAGTCACGGTCGGTAATCTCGGTCTTGCCCGCCAGGTCGATCAGGTGCGAAAACGGCACAAACCCATAGAGGCCTTCACCCTCCACGAGCAGACCGCCGCGATTGTGTCCCGTCACGCGCAGGGACACGATCTGGTCCTTCGAATACAGGTCCTTGACCTGCACCCAGTCGGCGGACGGTCTGGCAGCGGGTTCCTCGACCTTGGATTCCTGCTGCTTGGCCGACACGGCACGGACTGGCGGAGGCGGCGCATAGCGTTCCTCCTCGGCCAGGAGCGAGTCCCACCAACCTTCGTCGGGGGCAGAGATTTGCTGTTCTTGGATCTTACGTTGGCCCGCCATGTGAGCCTCCTTCTACCACTTATTGTTCTTGCGTTTGGGTTTCCATCTCAAGGATGGCATGCGCCACGGCTTCCACCGCGACGCGTTGTTTCCGATACAGGTCCGCTTCGGACATGGCCAGACGCGAGGCCACCTCGCGGACTTTACGACCCTCGATGAATTTCATCTCCAGGATATTGTACAGGATCCACTCCGAGGTGAAACGGCGGTCGCCTTCAGGCTTGACCTGGTCCACGGCTTTGCGCAGCAACGCACGCAGAGCGTTGGCGGTGTTGCCATCATGATCGTCCACCATATCGCGCACCACCTGCAGGCGCATAAGCGGACTGCTGGTGAGTTTGGGACCGCCCCAGTAATGGGTCAGCGCGTCCTTGACCCAGTTGGTCAGGTCGGCCTCCTCGGGCAGGGGATCGACCAGCAGATTGGTAGTGCTGTCGTATCGCCCCACCGCGCGCAGGCGTTGGATCATCTCGACCTGCGGCTGGATGTCCTCCAACGAGCGGAAGACGCGCTGCTGCAACTGGCGGTCTTCGAGCGCCAGGGCGGCACGGTCAGCCAGCAGCCAGAGGGAGTCGCGTTGTTCCGATTCCATGGGATGCCCGTCACCATGATAGGCCACCCCCAGGATGCCCAATAAAGGCGGCATTTCATCGCGGTCCATATCACCGCGTTTACGCTGATGCAAAGGCAGGATCCAGTAATTACCCCAGGCGAATTCCTGTCGCAACCGCAAACCATCTCCCACCTTTTCCAGAGCCGCGGGCAAAGCCGTCTGATCGAGCATATTGCGTTTACCCGCCATGACGATCAACGAAAGGCCGTCACCGTCCAGGGCAGCGATGAAAGCGGAGGGCGACTGCAAATGGTCACGAACAGCCGCCAGCACGGCTTCGAGAAATTGTTGAAGGTCGCCTTGGGTAAGCAGACGCTCTTCCACATTTTGGAGCAGTTCCAACTCGGCGCGGTCGCCACCGAAGAACAACCAACGCTCCCACAAGGGGGAAACCAGCGTGATGAGATGCTCCAAAAGGAGGACGGTCACCACCACGGTCAACGGGACAAAGGCGTTATACGACGGCCCGCCGAAGGCTTCGCCGCCGCGGCGGACGATGGTCATCAGGCCGAGGGCGGCAGAGGCGGTCACAGGTCCGCGCATGATCCACTTGAACAGGCGACTTTTGACGACACGATCAGGCCACGAGACGCCGAAGAAGGCTACTGCGTAGGCCATCACGACCACCAATCCTGCCACGAGGATGTTGATGATGAGTGCCAGTCCCCAAAACAACAACGGGAAAGAAGCCGCGGGGGCGTAGCCATACATCAGGTAGGGATAAGAGCCCAGTGCGGGAGCGGTGGCGCCCGCCATCAGGTACAACATGCGGCGACGGCCCGAGCGGGTAAGCATACGCTGGTAGGCGCGCGCAAAGTTCACGCCCGCCCAGATCATCGCGCCGATGTAATACAGGGTGAAGAGTTCAGTCCAAGGGGTGCGGGCCAGATGCGGGGCGGGCTTTCCGTTTGGCACGAGATCGCCCAACAAAATTCCCATGGCCAGTAAAAGCAGGAAAACAGCCGAAACGCCGTACATCCCCCGCACAGCAAATCGGCGGCGTCCGCGCGAGGGACGTCCCGCCGTGACCAGCACCGCATCCGATAGATGCAGGTAGGCGGCAGGCAGGAAGACAATGCCAATCCATTGCAAACGCAGGAGCAGGTCGGTGCCCCAAAGGGGAACGGTATCGTTTTGCAGAGCCTCGGTGGTGAAGACCACCACCACGCACAACAAAATAATGGCAAACGAACGCGCCACTCGATCACGCAGGTTGAATGACAGAGCGTATAGGAACAGGGAAAAGGCCGTGATGGCGATGCCCGCCGTCAGGATTTGATTAAGAGTCTGGATCCCCGCCAGAATGGTATCGTGCCAACCGTTAATCATGCACCGTCCAGTAAGGTTTGGTTACTTCAGGGCCCTCACGAAGAATAGAGCCACGTCCTGGGTCAGGTAATAATGGTCATTATAACCGCAGAACTCGAAGCCATGCTTCTGCGCCATGCGGATGGCAGGCAGGTTCTTGGCTTGCATCTCAAGCATGAGACGCCGCATCCCCCGCTCTGACGCCCAGGTCTGGGCGGCCGCGAGGAGGGCGCTGCCCACCCCACGACGGCGCATGTTCGCGCCCACCACCAGGTCCGTGATCCAGGGCACCGCCACCCCGCGATTGACGAGGGTCGTATATCCCACAGGGTCGGGACCCATCATGGCGGTGAACATCATGGACTTGTGCGACCACTCGTCAGCCAGGGAGTATGGATCGTGTGGATAGGCCAGGGGGATCGGACGCGGCAGGCGCACCTCGCGGAAATTGGCGAGAAGTTGCCCCGTATCGCGGCGCAATTCCAACTGCCAGACGTACTCACTACGGGCGGAATGGTCGAGCGCCATCAGGCGGGACAGGTCAGTGGGAGCGGAGGGACGGATCTCAATATCGGTCATGTCAGGGTGCCAGGATTCGGATGGGGATGACGCAGGGAGTTTGCGCTACTCCCTGGTTGTCGGTGACGACCACGCGCAACTGGTAATCGCCCGGGGTTAAGGCGGTGGTATCCCATTGGCCAAGGGCATCGTTGACCTTGACCTCGGTCCCCGCCAGGATGGTGGCCCAGGTATCACTTCCGCGCAGAGCCACCTCGTATTTGTAAAAACCAAAATTCTGAATATTGACCGTGCCCTTGATCTCGACCTTGCCCTTGATCTCGTCGCCCGGTTTGGGGGAGGTAATCATGATCTGGTCGGGGACACAGCCTTGCATGTTGGCCGAGACGGCAGGCTGGGGCGCAGCCGCACCTTGCGTCATCATCTCAGGCGAGAGCGTGCCTTGCGGCTGGGCCAGCACGTCCATGGTGGGCGTGGACGAGAAGAATGTGGCGGGCAGCCCCGGGATGACAAAAAAGGCCATCGTAAATTCCACACAGAACAGCACCACCACCAGCACGCTAATGGTCACCGCCTGGCTGAGGCGGCGCATGGCAAACTCGCGCTCCAGCTTGTACACGGACATCTGCCATTCGCGCCACGACACCCACAACCATCGGAAGGAAAGCAGTCCACCGATGGCCAGCACGATATAAATCGCCGTCTCGTAATCGGCGAGGGCGCGAACCAGATTCACCATGACGGGAGGACCGCCTACATTCCGCGCAACACACTGCGGACGAGGGTCTCGATCTTGGGCGTGATGACGCGCCCCGCTTCGATCACCTCTTCGTGCGTGGTGACGGTGGAGCCGTCGAGATTGGCCTTGTTGCTGATGCCAGAGAAGCCGAGGACGCGCATCCCGCCGTGACGGGCTACGATCACCTCGGGCACGGTGGACATGCCAACCGAGTCCGCACCTGCCAGGCGCAGGAAACGCAGGTCGGCGGGGGATTCGAAGGAGGGTCCGCTTAGACCGGCGTACACGCCTTCGCGCAGGGTCAGGCTCGTTTCGCGCGCCACGCGGCGGGCAAGATCCTGATACTGACGATCATAAGCCTGGCTCATGTCGGGGAAGCGCGTGCCCAACTCGTCGAGGTTGGGGCCAAAGAGCGGATTGGCACCCGTCATTCCCATCAGATTGAGGTTGTCGGTAATGAGCATCACGTCGCCAGGCTGGAACTCGGGGTTGACGCCGCCCGCTGCGTTGGTGACGATCAGGCTGCCGATACCCAATCGCTGCATCACGCGGATCGGCAGTGTGACCTGGTTCATGCTGTAGCCTTCATAATAATGGATGCGCCCCTGCATGACGAAGACGGTCTGACCTTCCAGTTCGCCGATGACCAGCCGACCTGCGTGGCCGTGCACGGTCGAGACGGGGAAATGGGGCAGGTCGCCAAAGGGGATGACATCCGCCTTTTGAACGGAATCAGCCAGACCGTTCAGGCCCGACCCGAGGATCAGAGCCACCGTCGGCTTGTAAGAGGTGCGGGCACGGATCGCTTCCGCCACCTCGTCGAATTGTGCAAGTGTAAAGAAGTTTTGCATGGGGTTCCTGACAATTTATAGTTGAAAGTTGACGATTCCGCCAAATTGGCAGAGGGATTATATCAGAAATCACAATCGGGGATTTTTGACGCGGAGGCGCCAAAAAAGGCCGCGCAATTGCGCGGCCTTTGGCTTCCGTCTTACAAAAACAGGCCTACGTGCCTTCCTGCCAGGAGTTCAGGTACTTGACCTGTTCCTCGGTCAGCACGTCGATCTTGACGCCCATCGCCGCGAGCTTAATGCGGGCGATCTCGTTGTCAATCTCTTCGGGCACGGAGTAGACCTTCTTCTCCAGCTTGGTAGCGTTCTTGGCCATGTACTCGGCGGCCAGCGCCTGGTTGGCGAAGGACATGTCCATCACGGAGGCGGGGTGGCCTTCCGCGGAGGCCAGGTTGATCAGGCGGCCTTCGCCGAGGATGTTGATCTTGCGGCCATCCTTGGTCTCGTACGACTGAACGAAGGGGCGGACAAGGGTCGGCTCGCCCTTGCTCATCTTCTGCAGGGCGGGGATGTTAATCTCGACGTTGAAGTGGCCGCTGTTGGCGACAATGGCGCCATCCTTCATGACCTCGAAGTGGTGACCGTCGATGACGTTCAGGTCGCCCGTCACGGTGCAGAAGAAGTCGCCGACTTTGGCGGCGTCGATCATCGGCATAACCTGGTAGCCATCCATGACGGCCTCAAGCGCCTTCATCGGGTCGACTTCGGTGACGACGACCTGGGCACCCATGCCGCGAGCGCGCGAGGCGAGGCCACGTCCGCACCAGCCGTAGCCGCCGACAACGAAGACCTTGCCAGCCAGCAGCACGTTGGTGGCGCGGATGATGCCGTCCACGGTGGACTGACCCGTGCCATAGCGGTTGTCGAAGAAATGCTTGGTCATGGCGTCATTGACGGCGATGACGGGGAAATTGAGCATCTTGTCGGCGGCCATGGCGCGCAGGCGGATGACGCCCGTGGTGGTCTCTTCGGTGCCGCCGATGATGGTTTCGAGCAGTTCGCGGCGATCCTTGTGGATGGTGGAAACCAGGTCAGCGCCGTCGTCCATGGTCATGTGCGGCTTGTGATCGAGGGCGGCCTTGATGTGCTTGTAGTAAGTGACGTTGTCCTCGCCCTTGATGGCGAAGACGGGGATTTCGAAATTGTTGACCAGCACCGCGGCGATGTCATCCTGGGTGGAGAGCGGGTTGGAAGCAGTCAGGACCACATCCGCGCCACCTTCTTGCAGGGTGCGCATCAGGTTGGCGGTCTCGGCGGTCACGTGCAGACAAGCCGAGAGGCGCAGCCCCTTGAGGGGTTTTTCCTTCTTGAAGCGTTCGCTGATCGAGCGCAGGACGGGCATCTCGCGCTCGGCCCAGTCCATGCGGCGGCGTCCGCCTTCGGCCTGGTTGATATCCTTGATATCGTAATTGCTCATGGTTACTCCTTTTGGTGTAGGGCGGGAGGTCCTCCCGCAAACGGACTGGCGGGCAGAAGGGCCTGCCCTACTTTAACAACATATCCAATTTGCCGCCGTCTTCGAAGTGCTGACGGAAGCGTTTGACAAAATTTTCGCGGGTGTAACTGTGGCTCTGCGGACCGCGTTGTTCGAGGCAGTAGACTGCGGCCAATGAACCGATCTCACCGCACAACTTCCAGTCGAAACCGAGGTTGTAGCCCGCGAGGAATCCGCCGCGGAAGGCATCCCCCACACCCGTCGGGTCGACGATCTCGTCCTCGGGCACGGTCGGGATGTGGACAGAATTGCCGTCCGAATACAGGTCGGCGCCGTCCTTGCCGCGCGTGATAACCAACACTTCGACATGCTCCAGAATCTGATCCAGACTCCAGCCCGTCTTCTTGGAAATCAGGCCGTACTCGTAATCGTTGCAGAACAGGAAATGCGCGCCTTCCATGTCGCGAGCGAGTTCCGCACCTTCAAGGCGCAGGACCTGTTGACTGGGATCGTACAAATACTTGATGTCCAACTCACGCGCCTCGGCGGCGAATTTGGTCATGGCGGTCGGCTCGTTGGGCGAGACCACCACCAGGTCGGGTTTGGACGGCAGGTCCTTCAGCGATTGGGTGGCTGCCTGTCCCATCGCGCCGGGATAGAAGGAAGCGATCTGGGCACTCTTGCGGTCGGTGGTGGCGAAGAACGAAGCGGTGAACATACCAGGGACGACCTTCATCAGGTCCGTGTCCACACCCTTCGAGTCAAGCCAGGCGCGATACTCGCCAAAGTCCTCGCCGACGGTAGCCATTACGCGCGGATGTCCGCCGAGCAGGGCCATGCTGTACGCGATGTTGGGTGCAATGCCGCCACGCTGCTTGGACATCGAGTCCACCAGGAACGACAGGCTGATCGAAGCCAGGCGCTCGGGCAGGATCTGCTCTTCGAACAGACCTGGGAACGTCATCAGATAATCGTATGCAACTGATCCAGTCAGGAGAATATCCAACTGTACCTCCGAGTTTACGCAAAAAAGACGCACTCTCGCGAGTGCGTTGTTATGAACGGGCTGAGTTTAACACGGGATGTGTGGATTGTCAAAAGAATCAAGAGATTTACTTCAAATAGCAGAACCTCCGAGGTCTATTTTCTTAAGGTTGATCTCGAAGGGCGGAATCACCACCCCGTTCTCGGTGACGATACCCGTGAGCAATCGATTGGGCGTGACGTCGAAAGCGGGATTTCGCGCCCTGGCATTTTTCGGTGCAACAGGCTCCCCGTGAAATTGCAGACCCAACACCTCGGCCGGGTCCCGTTCCTCGATGGGGATCAAACCACCGTGTGCAAGCGACAAGTCGATGGTGGAAGTCGGCACCACCGCATAGACGGGCACGCCGTTGTCATGTGCCGCCAGGGCCAGCATGTAGGTGCCGATCTTGTTGGCCACGTCCCCATTGGCGGCCACGCGGTCTGCGCCGAAGAGGACCTTCTGTACCTGACCCGTCTTGAGGAAGTGTCCCGCCATGTTGTCGCTGATGACCTCATACGGCACGCCATACTGCTCCAGCTCCCAGGCTGTGAGGCGCGCGCCCTGCAAGCGCGGACGGGTCTCATCGACCAGCACATGGATGCGCTTGCCCTGTTCGTGCGCCATGCGGATCACACCCAGCGCCGTACCCCAGTCGACGGTGGCCAGCGCGCCCGTGTTGCAATGATGAATGACAGTATCGCCGTCGACGAGCAGGGCCGCGCCGTGTTCGGCCATGCGACGGTTGATCTCCACATCTTCGTCGGCGATGCGCTGCGCTTCATTCAAAACGGCTTGACGCAAGTCATCCACACTGCCTTCCGTCTTCTCCGCCAGGGACATGACACGGTCCACGGCCCAGGCCAGGTTGACCGCTGTCGGGCGGGCGGACTTCAACAGCGCCGCCGCAACCCGCAGGTCGGCGAGCAGGTTCAGGGTCGAGGCGGCCTGGGATTCGAATCCAGCCAGGGCCAGGCCAAAGGCGGCGGCCGCTCCAATGGCGGGCGCGCCGCGCACGGTCATATCGCGGATGGCCTGCGCCACGACATGCGCATCATGCAGGGACACGATCTCGAATCGATTCGGCAAAATGCGCTGATCGATCATCTTGAGTTGGCCGTCTTCCCAATAAAGCGTTCGCATGAGTCCTCACTTTCAGGATGATTGTAATTGATTTCCAAAAAACCTTAACATCAAGGGGTTTATGTGCAATAATACGCCCCGTTCGCTATTCCAGGAAAGCAACAGGAGGACGAATGTCCAAGAAGTTCCGAACACTCGCTCTGCTGACCCTCACATCAGTAACGATCCTCAGCCTGATCGGATGTCAGGCTGCCCCATCCACTACCCCCGCTGCGAATCCATCCGACGAGAAATCCATCACCATCCTGATCGGTGAGGACCCGCCTTCATTCAATCCGATGGTGGCTGACACGGGCTACGACGCGCTCGTCATGGAGTTGGTCCTGCTCGGCATGACCGACATCGATCCAAACGGAACCGTGTTCCCTGAACTGGCCGCCGAACTACCCACCGTGGACAACGGCGGTGTAGCGCTCGACGAGGCTGCGGGCAGCATGTCCGTGACGTGGAAGATGCGTCAGGACGTACAATGGCAGGACGGTCAACCCGTCACCGCCGACGACGTGCTCTTCACCTGGAACGCCATCCAGGACCCGAATACGGGCTCGTGGATCCCTGGCATCGACTCAATTGACTCGGTCGAGAAGGTGGACCAGTACACCTTCAAGGTCAACTATTCCGCCATCTACCCTGGGTACCTGACACAGTTTGGCGGCGAGCAGCTCGCCATCTGGCCCGCTCATTACTGCGATGCCTCGCAGGGATTCGTGGCCTGGGACTGCGGCCGCAAGCCGCTTAGCGACGGTCCCTTCGTGTTGCAGGATTGGGTCGAAGGCGACCACATGACCTTCCTCAAGAACGACAAATATTATGTGGCTGGCAAGCCCGAGATCGAGAAAGTGACTGTGCAGGTCGAGCCAGATGATGCGAAACGTAAAATTTTGATGGAACAAGGCGACGCTGATATTGACATGTGGATTAATGTCAATACTATCCACGATCTTCAGAATTCTGAGATCGCTAAAGTTAGTCTTAGTCCATCTGATCGCTTTGTGATGCGCCTATTTATGAATGAGGCTGAAAAAGGCACCACCGATGCAGAAGCTACGCCGCATCCCATCCTCTCAGATGTGCGTGTGCGCCAGGCCATCCGCCAGGCCATCGACGTGGATACCATCAACAACGAGATTTTCCTCGGCCTGGGCCACCCGCAATGGACCGAGTTCTTCCGCCCGCCCTACAACAAGTGCGACGTGTCTCGGCCCGCCTATGATCCTGATGCCGCCAAGGCCCTGCTCGAAGAGGCAGGCTGGATCGACACAAACAACGACGGCGTGCGCGAATGTCATGGCTGTGCCAGTGCCGAAGAGGGTTACGAGATGCACATGGAGTTCATCACGTACTCCGAATATGGCGAGCCACTCGAACTCACCCAGCAATTGATCGCCGAAATGCTCGGCAAGGTCGGCATCAAACTGGACCTGAGCGTAGTCGAAGGCAGTGTTCTTTGGGCACCTGCCGATAGTGGCGGCATCGAGCAGAGTGGGAATTTCGACATTGACATCTGGGATGATGGATATGCAGGAGTCGATCCTACTGACTTCATCAATGAAGCATATTCCATTGAGGCTGCTGATCCAGGAAGCGGGCTTTGGAACCTGGCCCGCTGGAAGAACGACGAGTTCAACTCTCTGATCGAAGATTCCTACACCCTCGACGAGGCCAGCCGCCAAGAGACCTTCTGCAAGATGGCCAAGATCCTCGACGAGCAAGTTCCCGAGATCATGCTCTTCACCGTCCCGAATGCAGACGCCTACTCCAGTCGTCTCGAAGGTGTGCAGTCCACGGTCAATGACCTGGTCACCTGGAATATCGCGGATTGGAAGATCAAATAATGAACAAGTGACAGTCACTTTAAAAGTGACTGTCACTTTCTACGCAAGGATTGGAAGTGACCACTTACATAGCCCGCCGTCTGGTACAGACCGTTGTTCTGCTATTTCTATTGAGCATCATCCTGTTCGCGCTGGTCAACCTTGCGCCCGGCGGACCGCTGTCGGCTTATGGACAGGGGAGGCGTCTTCGGCCCGAGCAGGCGGAAATCCTCAAGCGTCAATTCGGGCTGGATAAACCCCTCCCGCTGCAATACGTCTCCTGGCTGATCGGCAACGACTGGACCAAGGTCGACACGAACGGCGACGGCGTGGCCGATGCCTCGGGGTCCCGCCTCGGCATCTTGCGCGGCGACTTCGGCTTTTCGTACCGCACCCGCAAGCCCGTGCTGGACGAGATCGGCCAGCGCTTTCCCAACACCATCTACCTGATGTCCATCACGATGGGCCTGGCCCTGTTGATCGCCATCCCCATCGGCATCCTTTCGGCGGTGAAGCAATACTCGATCTTCGACTTCATCGCCACCACCTTTTCCTTTGCGGGGCAGGCCATCCCAGAGTTCTGGCTGGGACTGCTGCTGATCATCATCTTCTACGTCTGGCTGCGGAATCCCTTCACGGGCGAGCCGCTACTCCCGCCTGGGCAGATGTCTGGAAGCAGCCCGTCCCTGATGGACAGCATCAGCCACTTGATCCTGCCCGTGCTGACGGGGGCGTTGGGCTGGGTGGCCTGGTACTCACGCTTCATCCGTTCGAGCATGTTGGAGATTTTGCCGCTCGACTACCTGCGTACCGCGCGCGCCAAGGGCGCCTCGGAGCGGATGGTGGTCTACAAACATGCCCTGCGGAACGCGCTAATTCCCATCGTCACGCTGGTGGCGCTCGACCTGCCCTACATCTTTACAGGCGCGGTGCTGATCGAGACCATCTTCGCCTGGCCTGGCATGGGACGCCTGTATTACCAGGCCGCCGTCGAACGCGATTATCCCCTGCTGATGGCGGTGCTCATCATCGGCGCAGCCTTCATCATTCTGTCCAATCTGCTGGCGGACGTGCTCTACGCCATGCTCGATCCGCGCGTTCGGTATTCGGAGTAGCCATGAGTGACCTCGCTGCCATCAAAGGGACTCCCGAATATCCGCATCCGCTCGAGTCGCAGGTCAACCTGGTCGGCAACGTCTGGCGGCGCTTCCTGCGTCACAAGGGCGCCATCGGCGGATTGATCGTCTTCGGCCTGCTGATCGCGCTGACAATCCTGGCATTCCTCTCGCCCTACAGCCCGACCGCCTCCAACCTGCCTGAGCGCTTCGAGGGTCCATCCGCCGCGCACTGGTTCGGCACCGACGCCCTCGGCATCGACCTGTTGACCCGCATCCTATACGGCGGACGCATCTCACTGGCCGTGGGTGGAATCGCTGTCGCCATCTCGCTGCTGATCGGCGTGCCCATCGGCGCCATCGCGGGTTACTACGGCGGCAAACTAGACTCGATCCTGATGCGCATCACCGACGCCTTCCTGTCGCTGCCGCCCTTCCTTGTGTTGATCCTGCTGGCCGCCATCCTGCGCGAAGTGGACATCCCGCTCTTCCAGCGCAACAGCGTCTTCACCATCAGTTTCGTGATCGGCATCCTCTCGTGGATGACCTTCTCGCGCCTGGTGCGCGCCGCCTTCCTGACCCTGCGTGAAATGGACTACGTCCATGCGGCGCGCGCGTTGGGCGCCTCGGACCTGCGCATCATCCTCGGACATATCCTGCCCAACGCAGTCGGCCCCGTCATCGTCGAGGCCACGCTGCAACTGGGTTACGCCATCATCCAGGAAGCGGGACTATCCTTCCTCGGCTTCGGCATCCAGCCGCCCACGCCGTCGTGGGGCAACCTGCTCAGTGACGCGCAGGAACATTTCCTCAAATATCCCTGGCTGGCCGTCTTCCCAGGCATCATGATCTTTCTCAGCATCATCTCGGTCAACTACATCGGCGACGGCTTGCGCGATGCTTTCGACCCGTACAAGATGCTGGAAAAGGTCGGCGAGCACCCGGAACAGGCCCTCGGCCTCGCTGATGGCGTCCAGCGCCG
>CALFXA010000096.1 GCA_937928015.1 uncultured Anaerolineales bacterium
ACCACCGAGATCTACACTCTTTCCCTACACGACGCTCTTCCGATCTACCACCAGCAGGCCGATGGTGAACAGGCCCAGGTTCAGCGCAAAGGGCAGGGCGCGGTCGATGGCCGAGAGTTGGCCCGCGATCCAGCCGAAGGGGGAAATCACCACCAGTAGAGCCACGTACACCATCGCGCTGACGCGGGCGCGCTCATCCGACTCGAGCGACAACGCCAACAGCGACTCGGTCATCGGGCTGACCAAGGCCGAGGCCACCCCCTCCAGCACCACACTGAGCACCAGCAGCGCAGCGGCCTGCGGCGGCATGGTCACCAGCAGCAACTGGCTGACGATGAAGATGGCGAAACCCGTCCATAGCGGCAGGCGGAAGCGGCGCAAATTGGTCAGGCGCGGCCCGAGGACGAAGAAGCTGACCGTCATCACGAACGAGCGGATGGCCACGTACACCGCGATCAACCCTTCGTCGAAGCCCAGTTTCCTGGTGAACAGCACGCCCCAGAAACTATTGCCGATGGTGGTGTAGATGTTGAAGATGATCATCAGCGAGAGCGCCGCCAGCAGCGGCTTGGAGTGCAGGACCTGGCCGAAGACATTACCGTATTCACCCAACAGGCTAATCAACGAGCGGTGACGGGTCTCTTCCCTGCGCTGTACGCCGCGCGCCGTCTCGTGTGAATAAATGTAAAGGACCACTGCCTTGGCGGCCAGCATGACAAAACCGAAGGCGTACAGCCCACGCACGGCGGGCACCAGCCCGTAGCGCCCCACGAACCAGCCGCCCAAGGGGGTGACCAGCGCCGTACAGAAAGCGAAGATTGAGATCCAGGTCCAGATATGGACGAGGTGGCGCTCCTCGGCATCCTCGACCGTCAGGCAGGTCCAGGCGGTGTTCGAGAGACGCCACAAGCCGTTCATCGCGGCCGCAGCCACGAAGAAGCGGAAATCCTGGGCCACCGCCCAGATTGCACAGGGCACGCTCCAGCACAGCAGATCGCTGATGAACAACGTCAGGCGGCGGCCGAACTTGTCCACGATAGCGCCGCTGATCAGGGCCGAAAAGATCTGCACCACCAGCCCCAGGCTGGCTAGCCCGCCGATCTGTTGGTCGGTCACCCCGAAGGCCAGCATGTACACCGAAGCGAACGGCGCAAACAGGTTGTACGGCAGGCCGAACATGATCTCGGTCCACACCGAGATACGCGGATTGCCCTTCAACTCGCGCAGGCTTTGAATGAGGGGATGTTCAAGGATGGCAGACGCAATGACGGACATGATTCCTGCTCCGATCATGAGCTGGCTCCCGTCTTCCCGCGGCGGGAGTTTGTTTTGTGAAGCAACGAACTATATCCTAAATCGCGGTGGGCGGCAACGATTCCCGTCAGGCTTTCAGTATCAGGGTGCAACCCAAAGGCCCAATCTGGGAAATTAGCTGCTTCCCAGGGTCACACCGTCATAGGCAGGAGGATGAGAGCCCCGACAGACTGATTCTCCACCCATTTCGTTGCGCCGATCTGGTTCAGAATGTCCACCGCCTGCTCCCAGGCCTGAAGCCTGGTTTCGTGCTCGGTGGCCAGGTGGGCCAGGGAAAGTTTACAGCCAGCCATATCCAGTTTGCGATCCAATCGTTCCGCGAGTTGGAGCGCCTGTTGCAGGATACTTACCGCTTCCGAAGGAGGGGCACACAGGGCAAGCGCCCGCGAAGCGATCAGGAGTAGCACGGGGATATCGCCCGTTCGCGCGAGATCATATGCTTGTTGAGCGAACTGGGCCGAAGCCTGCGGGTTCCCAATCCTGTAGTGGCAGATGGACAGATCAACCAGCGTTCCTACTAGAGTTTCATGCCGCTCCGTATTGGCATACTCTTGCAGCGTAGAAAATAATCCTGGCAAGGCCTGTTCAGGGTGGTCTGTATAAATTTGGACGGCGGCTCGGTTGCCTTCGGCCAGGGCCTTTTCGTACTCATCGCCAGCAATCCTGGCCAATTCCTGTTCGCGCTCGATGTATCCCAGGGCGTTTTGCAGGTCGCCAAGATTGAGATAGACCATGCCCAGATTCCCTACCTGTTTCATCAACAAGTAGGTCCATTTGTTCTTTTCCGCCAGATGAATCCCCGCCAGGAGTTCGCGTTCGGCCAGGTCGAAGGCCGACATGCTCCAATACACGAGGCCGCGATTCCCGTGGATGGAGCACAACCCGATCATGTCTGCGGCCGAGGTGCTGACCCGCTGGGCATAATCCAGGTCGGCTAGTGCCGATGGGTAATCTGCGCCGACCCAGTGATAGATGGCGCGCGACTGGATGATCTCGCTCATGGAACTGCGGTCGGCGTCCCGCTGCCTCTCCATGCCGACGATGGCCTGGCTGATCAGGTCCAGTGCGAGCGCCAGGTCGCCTTTGCGGCGGGCGGCGATGGAGCGATGCAACAAC
>CALFXA010000097.1 GCA_937928015.1 uncultured Anaerolineales bacterium
CCACCGAGATCTACACTCTTTCCCTACACGACGCTCTTCCGATCTTGTGACGCGCCTCCTGCCCGAGCAGATAGGCGTGCATCGGGCCACTCAGCAGGAAGGTGCATTGGGTATCGCGCACGGCCATGAGCGCCAGCCAGCCGATGGCGTATTGTCCGCGCCCGCTGGTGGACAGGTTTCGGTCGAGCAGGGTCTGGTTGATGAAGCCCGCCACCGCGCGCAGGGCGGAGGTGAGCGGACCGGCGGTCTGATGGAAGGCCGCGCCCGCGTCCTCGGCCAACTTGGTATATTCGGCGCTTGAGAAGGTGGCGTTGCCGGTCAGCAGCAGGTACAGCACCAGGCGGTCCTGTTCGCGGCCGCGCGCGGTCTTGCGCGGCGGAGCCAGGGCCAGCAGGCCCGGCAGGGCGGGGGCTTCCTGTCCGTGGATTCGGTAGAGCGGGGAGAGGGTCAGGTCGAGGGACACGGTGTTGGGTAAGAATGAAGGGAAATTCGCTATCATTATACTGGTAAAATCTGCCAGACATCTTTTTTGGGAAGGGATTTCACCGCCCTGCGGTGGAGCAAAGCATGGAGTTTCAAGTTCATACGGATTTCGAATCATTCGACCCGAACGAATGGAACGCGTTGGTGGAGGCCGGCACCAGCGACGTTCCTTTTTTGCGCTATGAATATCTCAGCAGTTGGTGGGGCACGCGCGGGGGCGGCGAGTGGGGGACGGCCGAGTTGATGCTAATCTCGGCGCGGGAGGATGGCCGCCTGGTCGGCATCGCCCCGCTGTTTCTTGCGGAATATGACGGGCGTCCCGTTCTGCTGCTGGTTGGCAGCATCGAGATCTCCGACTACCTCGACCTGATCGTGCGCGCCGACGACCTGCCGCATTTCCTCTCCGGGCTGCTGGATTTCCTGGCGGATTTCCGCCCCGAGGCCTGGCTTGGACTCGACTGGTATAACCTGCCCGAAGGGTCCCCCACGCTGCCCGCCCTGCAAGCGGAATCCGCCAAACGCGGCTGGACCTACGCTGAAGACATCTACCATCCCACGCCCACCGTGGTGCTGCCCGGGAACTTCGAGGCCTATCTCGCCACCGTGGACAAGAAACAGCGTCACGAGATTCGTCGCAAGATGCGCCGCGCCGAAGAAAGCGGGCGCAACGTGCGCTGGTACATCGTCCGCGACGAGGCCACGCTCGAAGCGGAGATCGACGCCTTCCTGACGTTGATGGAGATGGACGAGAACAAGGCCAAATTCCTCAACGATGTGATGCGCTCGCAGATGCGCGAAAGCATCCGCAGCGCCTTCCGTCACGGCTGGCTGTGGCTGGCCTTCCTCGAAGTGGACGGACAGAAGGCCGCCGCCGCGTTGAACTTCGATTATCGTAATCGTCTGTGGGGCTACAACTCCGGCGTGGACGTGCGTTTCATGGAACTTTCGCCGGGCTGGGTGCTGTTGGCCTACGTCCTGCAATGGGCCGCCGAGAACGGTCGCAGCGAATTCGATTTCATGCGCGGAGACGAGGAATACAAGTATCGCTTCGGTGCGGTCAAGCGCCACGTGATGCGCGTGCAGGTAATGAAGTGAGCAGCAGCGCGAGACTCAGTCTCGCGCTGCTTTCATAAGTGGGAACTGAATAGGAAATGAGACCGTCTAAGTGGGCAAAAGAGACTGTGTTAGAATCCGCGCGTGGGCTCGAAAACAGTGCTGTTGCTGGCGTCCAATTCTCCACGCCGACGGCAATTGATCTCCTTGGGCGGCTGGATGTTCACGGTGATGGTGTCCAATGCCGATGAATCCCAGCGCGCCTCTGAATCCCCGGCGGAATATGTCCTGCGGCTGGCGGAGGCGAAAGCACGGGCTGTTGCCGAACAGGCTCACCCCGAACATATCGTCATCGGCTCGGATACCAGTGTGGTGGACGGGTCCGACATCCTCGGCAAGCCCGTCGACGTGGTCGAAGCGGAGCGGATGCTCAAGCGTTTGCGCGGTCACACGCACCAGGTCTACACGGGCATTGCCGCCCTGCGCGTCCGCGACGGGAAGCTGGTCACCGACCTGTGCGTGACCGATGTCCCGATGCGGAACTACTCCGACGAAGAGATCGAAGCCTACATCCTGACCGGCGATCCGCTCGACAAGGCCGGCGCGTACGCCATTCAGCATCCGCGCTTTCAACCCGTGGAAAAACTCTCGGGCTGTTTCGCCAGCGTGATGGGATTGCCCCTCTGCCACCTGGTCCGCACCCTGCGCCAACTGGACCTGCCTCCCGCGGCGGATGTCCCCACCAATTGCCAGACTCACCTCGATTACCAGTGTCCCGTTTCACGCGCGATCCTGCGCGGCGAAAACGTGGGATAGCGAAAGGAAAGAATGAAGTTATACCGGGTCCTCGTTATTTTGCTTGTGATCGCTTTAGTGCTGACCGCTTGTGGTTCCAATGGGGGCAGTAATGGCATATCGGAGCTGTTCGCCACCGACACGCCCATCCCCCTGCCCACG
>CALFXA010000098.1 GCA_937928015.1 uncultured Anaerolineales bacterium
CAGCATCAGGTTCTTCAGCTTGTTCGCACCCTTGATGTATGAACCAGGACCGATCCAGACATCCTTGATGGTATCGCAGGACTTGACGACCGACTGCTCACCCACAAAGCCGTAGTACCCGCGGCGCTTATCCATTGTTTTTTCGGTCAGCTCCTCGAATATCCGCATCAGAGCCTGGTCATCACGATACGTACCCCACAGGAATGCGTCGGAAGGAAGGATGCCATTGAAAGGGCGGATGGTTCGTCCGCCGGCTTCGTTCATGATATCGATGGTGATGCGTACTTCCTCATCCTCCCCCTCCTTGAGAATGCCGTTGCCGAACTTGGCATGATTGGTGGTCTGCATCTCCCCGAGCCGATAGAGAATGACATGGTGGTCGATGATGTAGTGGCTGAGGTAGGCGCAATCGAGAATGGCACAATGGTCGCCGATGTCGCAACTGACGATACGGCTGTTGGAAATACCGACGGGAACACTGAAATCATGAAAGCTGACAATGCTCTTGTCCATCTTCCCGATGCGGATCAAGCCGTAGAATTCGCTGTTGCGGATCAACGAAGGGTCGAAGGGTCCAAGGTGATGGGTGATATCGTCAACGATGTCGAGACGCCCACCATCAACATCCCTGCCGTGCCGTTTGGTCCGTCCGCGCCCGTGGCTCCCCAGCCGAACATCAAGGTCAACTTCAACCCGGTGTGGGATTTCCTCAACTCGGTTGGCAGCGCCTTCGGCATGGCCATCATCCTCGCGGGACTCGCGATGCTCGCATCCCTGTTCCTCCAGCCGCAGATGGAACGCGTCAGCGGCGCGATCGTCACCCAGCCGTTGGTGGCGGGCGGCTTCGGCCTGTTGACCATGGTGCTGGCTCCGTTATCCTTGCTGGTCCTGGCTGTGACGTTGATCCTGTCCCCGGTGGCCTTCCTCGGTGTGGTGGTACTGGCGCTGGCCTGGTTGTTCGGCATCATCGCCCTCGGGCATGAAGTGGGTGACCGCCTGGCCCAGTCCTTCCACCTGACGTGGAGTACGCCCCTCGTGGCGGGTGCGGGGACCTTCGCCCTGGTGCTGGCCACCAACCTCGTTGGCATGATCCCCTGTCTGGGCTGGCTGGCTCCCTTCCTGATTGGTTTGATCGGCTTGGGCGGCGTGGCGTTGACGGTCCTCAACTCGCGCCAACTCACTCCCGTACCTGTGGCCGTTTCCACCACGAATGAACCTCTGCCCCCTGCGAGTTAGTTTCTCCCTTATCGGTTGCAGTCCGCAAGGATTTCCTTGCGGACTGTTATTTTTGTACGACATTTTCCTGATTTTTTACCTATTGAACTTGTTGACACCAATGACCTTTGCGGTATAATACTGCCCGCACGTTTGGCCGACTAGCTCAATGGCAGAGCAACTGACTCTTAATCAGTGGGTTCAGGGTTCAAGTCCCTGGTCGGTCACCAGGACAGCCTTCGCGGACCGCGGAGGCTGTTTTCATGCAAAAAGCCTTGCTGATAAGGATATAATTGGCCCGTTCAAGAGGCAACCAAAGTTATGGCAAATTCCCTGTTCCAACGTTCGGAAATCTATGACAGCTCACGGCGTGGCAATTCGGCGCTGGAAGAACTGCGCGGTATATTTCAGTATCGTGATTT
This sequence comes from uncultured Anaerolineales bacterium, assembly GCA_937928015.1. Classification (GTDB taxonomy): domain Bacteria; phylum Chloroflexota; class Anaerolineae; order Anaerolineales; family Villigracilaceae; genus JACPVF01. The sequence goes on from CALFXA010000098.1 coordinate 1,638, forward strand.
GATAGTTCAATTGGTTCATCGCGATGTGGTGGCACGCTACAAACGCTCAGTGCTTGGTGTGGCCTGGACCATGCTTCAACCATTGGGTATGATGGTGGTGATGACGCTGGTCTTTTCACGGTTGTTCCATCAAGTCGAAGGGTATCCTGCTTATGTGTTGAGCGGCTTAATCGCATGGACCTTTTTCTCGCAGACTACTACGGCGGCTATTCATCAAATGGTGTGGGGCGGGGCGTTGCTTAATCGAATTTACCTTCCACGCACCTCCTTTTCCATTTCAGCCATTGGTACGGGTTTGGTCAATCTGGCCCTCTCCATTGTCCCGCTGATAGCGCTCGTTTTGATATTACACTTGCCGTTGACGATCAACATCCTTTTTATTCCCATTTCGATGTTGTTGCTGGCCTGCTTTGCTTTAGGGGTGGGGCTCCTGCTTTCCACATTGGCAGTTAACTTTCCAGATGTGAGCGAGATGTACCAGATCATTCTGATGGCTTGGATGTACTTTACTCCTATCATCTACCCCGAGACAATGGTGCCTCCTGAATATCAGCGTTGGATGTTTACTCTGAACCCGATGTATCACTTGGTAAAATTGTTTCGCATACCGATTTATGAGGGGAAATTGCCCGACCCACAATCCGTGCTGATGGGAACTGTTGTTTCCTTGGTTACCCTTATTGTAGGTTGGATTGTGTTCTCCCGTGAAGCAGACCGCTTCGCATATAAGGCATAGGCGAGGATATGGAAGCAGTTTCGAATCGTGTCGTTGCCCTCGAAAACGTGACCGTGCGTTATCATGCGCCTGAAGAGCGCATCCATACGTTTAAGGAATATGCGATCCGCATCCTCAAACGGGACCTGCGTTTCAAGGAATTTACCGCCTTGAGTGGAATCAATGTTGAGATTCAACAAGGTGAGACGATTGGTATTATTGGCCGTAACGGTGCTGGAAAAAGCACCTTGTTGAAAGTCATCTCGCGCGTATTGGTTCCCACCGAAGGCCGTGTGTGGATCCGAGGCAGGGTTTCTCCCTTGCTCGAACTGGGCGCGGGATTCCATCCCGAACTGACAGGACGTGAGAATGTGTCGCTCAATGCCACTCTGCTGGGACATTCCATGCGTGATGTTCAGGAACGCATAGACGACATCATTGATTTTGCTGAGATTGGCACTTTCATTGAGGCACCGCTGCGGACGTACTCCAGTGGCATGGTGGCGCGCCTCGGCTTTGCTGTTGCAACTGCCTGGGAGCCTGAGATCCTGATCCTCGACGAGATTCTTTCGGTGGGGGACGAAGCCTTCCGCCGTAAATGTCAGACGCGCATGGAGAATTTCCGTTCGGGCGGCACAACCACCTTCCTGGTCAGTCATACCATGGACACAGTTCGGGCTATGTGTTCGCGTGTGATATGGCTTGATCATGGCCGTGTCATGGCAGTGGGAGAGCCGAAGGAAGTCATCCAGGCCTATCGCAAGGCGGAGGGCTAGATGCGATTTGCCCCGTTAGAGATTCAAGATGTGGTTTTGATTGTGCCCAAGGTTTTCGAGGATGAACGAGGATTCTTCCTCGAGAGTTTCCGAGAGGACCGTTTTCTTGAGGCGGGTATCACAGCCAGATTTGTACAGGATAATCACTCGGCCTCGTCGCGCGGCGTTCTGCGCGGGCTGCACTATCAGATCCAACAGGCGCAGGGTAAGTTGTTGCGCTGCGTAGCAGGTGAAATTTTCGACGTAGCCGTTGACCTGCGACGTAGTTCGCCGACCTTTGGTCGTTGGGTGGCGGTCACGTTGTCTGCGGAGAATAAGCAGATGCTGTGGGTACCGCCCGGGTTTGCGCACGGGGTGTATGTGTTGAGCGAGCGGGCCGAGTTGCTCTACAAAACCAGCGACTATTATGCCCCCCAACACGAACGCAGTCTGCTGTGGAATGATCCCGCCTTAAACATTTCCTGGCCGTTGGTGGATGATCAGCCACCCATCCTCTCGAAAAAGGATGCCGAAGGCATTCCACTTTCGCAGGCTGAAACGTACGTGTAGATAAACATAAAACGAGGAGAGAAAATGAAGCGTGTGTTGGTTACAGGCGGAGCTGGTTTTATTGGCTCCAACTTTGTGCGATATTTACTGGGGGCTGAACCCGAGGTACAAGTTGTCAACCTGGATGCGCTGACCTACGCAGGCAGCCTTGAAAACCTCAATGACCTGCCAGGTGCGGAGCGCTACACCTTTGTACAGGGCGACATCTGCGACCGCGAACTCATTCCCCAACTCTTGCGCCAACATCAGATTGATACCATCGTCCACTTTGCGGCTGAGTCGCACGTGGACCGCTCGATCCTCGGTCCCGAGCCGTTCATCCAGACCAATGTGTTTGGTACCTTTAACCTGCTCGAAGCGGCACGCAAGGTCTGGCTGGAGGAGGGACTTCTTCCAAAGGATCAGGTCCGCTTCCATCATGTCTCCACCGACGAGGTCTACGGCACATTGAAACCGTCCGACCCTGCCTTCTCCGAGACAACCCCGTATGCGCCCAACTCGCCTTACGCCGCCTCGAAGGCCTCCAGTGATCTCATTGCGCGCTCATATATTCATACCTACGGCTTGCCTGTCACGATCTCGAACTGCTCGAACAACTACGGACCTTATCAGTTCCCCGAGAAACTCATCCCATTGATGATCCTGAACGGCATGACGGGCAAACCCTTGCCCGTGTATGGCGACGGCCAGCAGATTCGCGACTGGTTATACGTGGAGGATCACTGCGAAGCCATCCACCTGATCCTGACCAAAGGACAGGTCGGTGAAACGTACAACATCGGCGGCGGGAATCAGCCCGCCAACCTGACCATTGTCGGGACCATCTGCGACATGCTGGACGAGTTCCAGCCTGCCTCGGAGCATACCCCTCACAACAAGCTCATCACTTATGTCACGGATCGCCCTGGACATGACCGCCGTTATGCGATGAACATCGACAAGATTCAGCGTGAACTGGGCTGGTCGCCGCGTTACTCGTTGAATGACGGCTTGCGCGCCACGGTCGAGTGGTACCTGTCCAACTCCGCGTGGATGGATGCCATCCAGAAACAACGCGAGTACCAGAAGTGGGTCGACCAGAATTATCAGAAACGGGAGAAATAACCATGAAGGGAATCATCCTGGCAGGCGGACGCGGCACGCGTCTCAATCCGCTTACGCTCGTCATGAGCAAGCAGTTGCTGCCCGTCTACGACAAACCGATGGTGTACTACCCGCTGTCCATGTTGATGCTGGCGGGTATCCGCGAGATCCTGGTCATCAGCACGCCCGAGGACCTGCCTAACTTCCAGCGTCTGCTGGGGGACGGGAGTCAATGGGGGCTGAAATTCAGCTACGTTGAGCAGGACCAGCCGCGGGGTCTGGCCGATGCCTTCCGCGTTGGCGCGGATTTCATCGGCGGAGATTCCTCCTGTCTTATCCTGGGCGATAACATTTTCTTTGGTCATGGTCTGCCCGAGATGCTGCGCCGTGCGGCCGCGTTGGAGCAGGGCGCGTTGATCTTTGCCTATGCGGTGCGTGACCCCGAGCGGTATGGCGTGGTGGACTTCGACTCGAATGGTCTGGTACTCAGCCTCGAAGAGAAACCCGCCAAGCCCAAGTCGAACTATGCCGTGCCTGGCATTTACTTCTACGACCCGAAGGTGGTCGAGCTGGCTGCGAACCTCCAACCCTCGAAGCGCGGCGAGCTGGAGATCACCGACCTCAATCGTCTGTACCTCGACCGCGGCGAACTGCACGTGGACATCCTCGGGCGCGGTGTGGCCTGGTTGGATGCGGGCACGCACGAGTCGCTGCTGCAATCGGCGGGTTTCGTGCAGGCCGTGCAGGAGCGCCAGGGCATGATGATTTCCTGCCCCGAGGAGATCGCCTATCGCATGGGCTACATTGACAACGATCAACTGCGCGAATTGGTCAGCGGCATGGCTAACAACGGTTATACCGATTACTTGCGCCGTCTGCTGGAGCAACGCTCGTGAAGATCGTCCTCTTCGGCGGCAAGCTGGGACAGCTTGGCTGGGAACTGCGCCGTACGCTGGCGCCCCTGGGGGAGGTCGTGGCCGTAGACCGCGACGACCTGGACCTGCGGGATGCTCCCGCGTTGACCGCTTTCCTGCGCGAGCAGGCCCCGCAGTTGATCGTCAACGCCTCAGCCTACACCGCCGTCGACCGTGCCGAAACGGAGCAGGACCTGGCCTTCGCCATCAATGAGCAGGCTCCGCGCGCGATGGCCGAGTCTGCTCGCGCATTGGGCGCGGGCCTGATCCATTACTCCACCGATTACGTCTTCGACGGGGCGTTGGGCCGACCCTATGCCGAGGACGATGCGACCAAACCGCTCAGCGTGTACGGGCGCAGTAAACTGGCGGGTGAACAGGCCATTCAGGAGGTAGGCTGCGCGCATCTTATCTTCCGTACCGCCTGGGTATATAGTACGCGCGGCGACAGTTTCATCACCAAGACCCTGCAATGGGCCCGCCAAAAAACGGAATTGCGCGTGGTGGACGACCAGGTCAGTAACCCCACCTGGGCGCGGATGCTGGCTGAGGTCACCTCCATGCTGCTGGCGCAGGGAATTGGGGATGTGCCGGCCTACGTGGGCGAAAAGAGTGGACTGTATCATCTGGCGGGCTGGGGATTTGCCTCCCGTTACGAGTGGGCGCAGCAGATTCTTGCCAACGATCCCAAACGGACCGAGCAACTGGTCCAGACCCTTCTGCCTGCCCGCACCGACGAGTTTCCCGCCCTCGCTGAGCGTCCGTTCTTCTCGGCGCTGGATTGCTCGCACTTCGAAAAGACTTTTGGCCTGCGCCTGCCGCCCTGGCAGGAGGCCCTTCAGCGCTGCATGGAAGCATAGTTCTCTATTTTGCGAAGGGCTAGGAAAAGAAAAGAAGCGGGGAGTTTTTGAAATGGAATTGATAACCCCTCCCTCCCATTGAAAAAGTATAATGACGCGGGTAGGATAAAGATGTCTGTACCGCCTTTAGTTGAAAAGGAGAGCACCTCATGAAACCTTCCCAGAAACTCTGGAAGCGAATCTTGTCGCTGCTGGCTTTGACAGTGGTGATCCTGTCGGCTGTGCAACCCGCCGTGGATGCGGGAGCCCGGCCTCAGGTCCAGGGGCAGACGCCCGACGGCTCGCAGCAGATCGTGATTCGCCCGGTCAAGGTCGGGGTCAGCACGGTTCATCCCACCACCCCGCCGGTGGGGACGAATCCGCTCATTCCGAGCCCGACCCAAAACTGGCTTGGCATCATGAACCATGACAATTTCCAGCCGTTTGGAACCCAGGTGTTGACCAATCCGCCCTACATGACCGGGGATATTGGTCCCTCACACTATATCGAAGCTGCGAATAATTTGTTCCGTATTTTTAGCCCTGGCACGGGAGAGGAGTTATGGTCTCAGACCATCAGTAAACTCTTCGAAGGTTTTGGCGGCATGTGCGAGAATAATGACGATGGTTCGCCGATGGTGATTTACGATCATCTGGCCGACCGTTGGGTCATCAGCCAGATGGCGCGCAGCACCGTGTATCCGAGTTTTGAATATCATCAATGTGTGGCGGTTTCCACTACTGAAGACCCGGTGCAAGATCCCTGGTATCTGTATGATTACGTCATCACCAGTCCCGGCGTACAGATGTACTCGGCTCCCAAGCTGTCCATGTGGTTGAACGGATATTACCTGGCCCTCGACGAATGGCAGTATGACACAGTCAATAACAAGTGGAACTATGTCGGGCAGGGCGTGGGCGTGTTCGAACGCTCCAAGATGCTGCTCGGCCAGCATACTGCTGCCATGATCTATCTGGATTTGAGAAGCAATACTACTCTGCATCGCATGTTGCCTGCCGACCTGGACGGCACCCCACCGCCTGCGGACACCCCGGGCCTATTTCTACAGATGGACGATAACAATCGCGGTGATTCCGCCGACCAGCTCGAAGTCTGGCAGTTGATTCCAGACTGGACGAACTACATCGTCGCCTGGGGACAGGCCAAGACATTGGGGGTGAACGCTTTCAACTCCAAATTCACCTGCCAGAATACTTCGCCCTTCAATGACTGCATCCCGCAACCGGGCGTGACCTCTGACAAGTACCTGGACGTGATCTCCGATCGACTGATGTTCCGCGCACAGTATCGTTACATGAATGGGAAAGGCAATTTGGTGCTGAACCAAACCGTCAACGTCGGCTCGGACAAGGCGGGCCTGCGTTGGTATCACCTGCAAACCAATCAGATCAGCGGCTGGGAAGTGGCGGATCAGGGGACTTATTCTCCTGACACGGATAACCGTTGGCTGGGTAGCGCCGCCATGGACGCCAGTGGCAACATCGCCATTGGTTACTCGGTTGCAAGCGCCACCACCTATCCGTCTATCCGCTACACCGGGCGGCTGGCGAGTGACCCGGCGGGTACGCTCCCGCAGGGTGAAGGCGTGATCCAGGTTGGTGCGATGGCTCAAACCGATACCGCCAGCGTTTGGGGCCCTCTCAGTTCTCTTTCGGTCGATCCGGTGGATCAATGTTCGTTCTGGTACACTGGCGAATATATCGGCAACGACCTGCCGACCGGTGTTGTCGGTTCACCCATTGTCAGTTGGCAGACCCGCGTTGCCAAATTCGATCTTGGCGCAGGCAACTGTACCACGCCCACGCCCATCACCATCAGCGGTTTCGTGTTGGATGCGTTGTCGGGTGATCCAATCCCTAATGCCGTTGTAGTGACAGATACTGGCTATATGACCAAAAGCGGCCTCGATGGAATTTATACCCTGAGAGGCCTGCCCGCCGACACAGTCACAGTGACGGCCAGCGCCACGGAACACAACTCTGCCTCGCAATCCGTTACTCCGCCGGCCGTGGAAGTGAATTTCAATCTAATCTTGTCACTTGATAACTTTAACGGTGCGGTGAATATTCCTGAGATTCCGTACATGGACAATCAGGATACCACCCTGGCTACTTCCGCTGCCGACGACCCGCTCCTGACCAACGCTTGCGGCCTGCCTGCGAACGCCAAGGGCAGTGCTACGCTTTGGTATTCGTTCACGCCCACCGCCAATCAATTAGTCTACATGGATACCTACACCTCTGACTTCGACACCTTCATTGCGGTGTGGACTGGCACGCGTGGAAATCTGGCGTCGGTCATCTGTAACAACGATGCAGGCGGGACCAAACAGTCGGCCCTGACCCTGAACGCGATTAAGGATACCACCTACTACATCGAGGTTGGACAGGCTACCACCATCGCCCCGGTTGGTGGCAATCAGAGATTCCACCTGGCCACCTTCTCGGATGTCTCGGGCGGGCATTGGGCCTGGCGCTATATCGAGGGGTTGTTCAAGGCCAAGGTTACAGGTGGATGTTCTGTTTCCCCCGTGTCTTATTGTCCAAGTTCCACCGTCACTCGTGACCAGATGGCGGTCTTCTTATTGCGCGCCGAGCATGGCTCAGCCTACAACCCACCCCCCGCGACCGGCGTCTTCGCTGACGTGCCTACGAACTTCTGGGCCGCGGCCTGGATCGAGCAACTGGCGGCCGAAGGCATTACCGGCGGGTGCAGCGTTACTCCGAAACTGTACTGCCCATCCACGTCTGTCACCCGCGACCAGATGGCGGTCTTTCTGTTGCGGGTTAAGCACATCAGTATACCTGGGTATACGCCGCCCGCCCCGACCGGCATGTTCGACGACGTGCCGCTCAACCACTGGGCTGCGGCCTGGATCGAGCAATTGGCGAACGAGGGAATCACCGGCGGCTGCGGTAACGACAATTACTGTCCATCCACGTCTGTCACCCGCGACCAGATGGCGGTCTTCTTGGTGCGTACCGCCAACCTGCCATTGGCCCCATAAGCGGACGACTTCCCCAACCCTTTCGATGGCTCCTCATCCGTGTGACGGGTGGGGAGCCATCTCTGATGACTGGATTGTGAGGCACCCGTGCTGAGAAGCCGACTCAAGAACATCGTCTTTATCCTGTGGCTCTGGCTCCAGAATCGAGTATTTGCCCGAATCAAACATCCCAGCCTGACAAGCCTGCGGGTGTTCTACATCGGCGGCTACTGGCGCGGACCCAACGACGTGGTAGCCATGATGCTCGACGGCCTGGAGACGCTGGGCGTGCAGGTCTTCGAGTTCAATACCGACGAACATTTCGACGCGCTCGATGTGGAGAATCCGCCCTATGACCGCGGCACCTCGGGGCCCGTCTGGCTGGTGTGGGAACGGGTGGCGCCGTCCATCCTGAGGTTCCGCCCGCACCTGATCATCTGCAACGCGGGCGGGCTGAGCTTCCGCCCAAAGGGCGTGGCGGCCCTGCGCGGGTGGGGAATCCGCCTGCTGGGAATCGCCCTGAGCGATCCCGAGGTCTACGAGGTCACCACCAGCCGCATCTGTCACAACTTCGACGTGTACTACACCATTGTCAAGGAGTTCGTGGAGCGTTACCGCAGCGCGGGCGTGGACGCCCACCGCCTGCCCATCGCCACCAGCGACATCTTCTTCCGCCCCATGCCGTCCCGCCCTGAATACGCGTGCGAGGTGCTGATGCTGGGCGCGGTGCACGAAGACCGCATCGAACCTGTCCGCGCGCTGGTGGAGCATTTCGACACCCATGTCTACGGCGAGAACTGGGAGAAGTACGGCTTCCACAACCGCGGATTTCTGTATGGCGAGGACACGCTCAGCGCTCTGAACAGCGCGAAGATGGCGATCATCTTCCCGCGCACGGTCTCGGGCTTCAAGGCCGTCAAACTGGGTATCTTCGATTTCTTCGCCGCGGGCGGACTGGTCATCACCGAGGATTTCCCCGACCTGCACGAATACTTCGAGGTCGGCAGGGAGGTCATTGCCTTCACCGACACCGAGGACATGCTGAAAAAGGTCCGCTATTATCTCGACCACCCCGACGAGGCAGACGCCATCCGCCAGGCGGGACGCAAACGAGTGGTGGAAAATTACACCTGGAAGAAGGCCTGGCCCGCCATCCTGAAGACAGCCTTGCCCCTGGCGGATTCCTGACCCCCCTCCTGCCTGCCCCCAAATCCATAGGATTTGGGGGCACCTAAAGGTATGCTTCGCGAAGGTGTCACGAAGTGATGGTGGGGGCGATTGCCTCGCGAACATCCTTCAAAATTTCCCCGCCTTCGCATTTCATCAATTCATCAAACAACCGTAGCACGGACTTGACCACGCCCGCGTGTGGCGCGATCTTCCGCGCCTTGCGGAAGGTTTCGATGGCCGCATCAATTTCCGTGGGGGCGGATTCGGCGAATTGTGTACGGGCGACCCGGCGGGTCGCCCCCACGGTTAACGCCAACCCGCAAATCGCCAACCCCTTCGCATCCAGCGCATCATAATACTCCGCCGTCTTGGACAGAATCTCATCCGCCTGCCCAATCGCGCGGACGAAGGCTCCCCGTGCCGCGACCGCCTCCCCCTGCCGCAAGGCGATGATTCCGTGCAGGGCGCTGGCATTGTGATTGTTTTCTGGCACATCATATTGAAGCGCGGCTTCGATGGTAGCGCGGGCATTGACCAAATCATTTTGGAAAAGGTGGGTCTGCGCTAATCCACAACGAGCACCATTTTGGGTTTGTGGAAATGAAATTTCATCAGCAATTTGGACGGCTCGCTGATAATTCTCCTTGGCTTTTTGATATTCGCTAATAATTAGCCAGGTAGCACCCACATTTCCAAAAACAATTGATTCTCCTCCTCGATCTTCAATCTCCTGTTTGATCAAAATAGATTTTTGATAATACTCAATCGCCTTTTTGAAATCCGCAATAACAAAATAATTACTTCCCAAATTTGATAGTTGATTGCTTTCGGTTCTTCGGTCTTTGATTTCCTGCGCAATCTTTAAACATTCTTCTTGATGTTTCATCGCTTTTTGATTGTCCCCTAAATATCCGTAGACACTTCCTATATTGCCGAGAACCGCCCCTTCACCTTGACGGTCACCTATTGCGCGGAGAACCACTAATGCCCGTTGGTAGAATTCGATGGCTTTCTGAGTATTTCCCAATTGGATGTACATGTTGCCTAACCCATAAAGCCAATTTCCCTCTCCTCTTTGATCGCCGATCTCGTGAGCGATATCCAATGCATTCTCATAGAATTCAAGGGCTTTGCTAACATCGCCTAAATTATCATATGCATTTCCAAGTTCTCCAAGCCATACACTTTCCGCTTGACGATTCTTTGAATTTCTTGCAAGTTCAAGAGCCTTTTTATAGTTTTTTATCGCTTGATTAACTCTTCCTGTAGCATTTAATACTTTTCCTGCATTGCCAATGTTAATTCTGGCAAGAGTAGGGTCATTTATTTTTCCTTCAAGTTTTTCGCGCGTTTCAATCACTAAGCGATAATGTCCCCACAAGAGCAGGTAATCATCATCTAATTCAGTCACCACACTCGCCGCCGTATCATAATCGCCAGAGGCACAGCGCAGATCAAACTCCGCCAGTTGTGCGGAAAGGTCATCCAGTTTTTTCCATTCCGCGCGGGGTTTGCGGGCTTGGGCATAGTAACTAGCGGCGCGGTCAGTTAATCCAATTTGTGTGAAATCGTTTCGTTCTTTTCGCGGGGGTTGCATTCCCATCTGTCGGTAAAGTTGAGCCAGTTCAGGATTATCAACTTTAATTTCATCACCTTTGGCTAAAAGATTGAAAGCAAACTCCCGATCCACAGGATGTAAATAAAACCGTCCGCTCTCCTTGCGGGCAAAGTGCATGTTTGCCAGACGCTGCAAAATCGGCGCGCTGTCAATCGCGGGAGTGCTTGGCGCGAGCAAATAGTCCACGGCGGCGGGGGTCACGGGTCGGTTATAGACCGCCAGCGCCTGCATCACCTTTTGCGCGTTCGTGTCCAAACGGTTGAAGGCTTCACCCACGTAGGCTTGCACCACCTGCTCGGGAAGGATGGGCAGGTCGAGCAACTCCTGCAACGTGGTAAAACGGTCGGTGCGCAGCGCGGCGTACAGCG
>CALFXA010000099.1 GCA_937928015.1 uncultured Anaerolineales bacterium
GAGATCACCACCAATCCCCCCAAGGCCAGCGCGGCCAATCTGGCTAATAACCTGGCCAACGTGAAGGCCCAATTCGTAAATATCCCGCGGGCGCTGCTGGAATCCAGCAATCCGCAGCCGCCTGTGAGAGACACAACCACCGAGCGCAAGGCACGGCGCCTCGCCGCTCAAGCCAAAATCTATCTGACCAAGGAGTAACACCATGACCATCAAGTCTCTGTACGACCGTGTCATGAAGGCGAACGCCGAGCGTAACCGCATTGCCTCGGAAGTCGTGCGCCTGAATGACGAAGACAAGTTCGACGACGCGCTCGCGCTGCAGCCGAAGCTGGACGCTGCCAATCGCGAGTATGACGACGCGAACAAGCTCTATCTCTCCACCCTGGCCGCTACGGGCGGCGACGGTAACGGCCCTGCGACCAAGTTCGTGCCTGCCAACAACGATGGCCAGACCCAGATGCGTGAGGTCGTGGACCTGCGCAAGTCCAAGGAATATCAGGACCAGTGGTTCAAGGCCTTCCGCGCTGGCGTGACCCCCAAGAACCTGGCCGACAACGGCGGAGTCGAGCGCTTCCCGCTGCTGGTCAATGCCCTGACCGAGACGGGCGGATCGCCCGCTGGCGAAGATGGCGGGTTCCTCAACCCCGTGGGCTTCGACAATCAGATCCATGAGCTGATGCGCGCCTTCGTTGACCTGGGAAACTTCGTCAACGTCGAAGACGTCAACACCCTCACGGGCTGGCGCGTGATCGAACAGTACGCCGCCTCGCAGCCGTTGACCAAGGTTACCGAGTTGACCACCAAGGGCGATGGCGATGAGGGCGAAGGCCCCAAGTTCAACAAGGTCGATTTCTCGCTCGACGAGTATTTCGACTTCCTGCGCGTTGGCAACAGCCTGATGCAGGACACCCCCGTCAACATCATGGCCTATCTGAGCAAGTGGTTCAGCAAGAAATTGGTGTTGACCAATAACAGCCTGGTGCTGGCGCTGATCAACGCGATCACTGGCGCGGCCGTCAGCGATTACAAGGACACGCTCAAGGCGATCAAGACTGCCTTGAATAAGACCCTAGACCCCGCGTTCTCGGCCTCGGCCTCGCTCGTCGTCAACCAGAGCGGTCTGGACGTCCTGGATCAGCTCGAAGACGGCACAGGGCGCCCGCTGCTGCAGCCTGATCCCTCTTCCCCGACCGCGTTCCGCGTCAAGGGCCGCCCCGTGATCGTCCTCTCGGATGCCCACTGGCCCAACATGACGGGCCCCGCGCGCACCCGCATCGCCATCGGCGATGGCAAGGAATACGCCACCCTATTCCGCCGCGCTGGTTACGAGTTCGCTTCGACCAACGTAGGCGGCAGCGCCTGGCGCTCGAACAGCTCCGAGGTGCGCGGAATCGCCCGCCTCGACTCGGCCGAGCTCGACGCTGGCGCCCTGACCGTCTTGAAGGTCACGCTGCCCGCGTAAGCGGCAGACCGTTGTCATTGACCTCTCCCTGGCAATCGGGGAGAGGATGAGTAGAAAGGTAATCCCATGACGGATTATTCCACGACCAAAAACAGGATGACGGACGGCGGCGACCGCTGGGTGATCGGCGCTGGCGGAACCCTGGAGTTCGAACCTGGCGCGCAGGTAGAGGGTGGCGCGCTGGTGGTGAATGGCGTCGGGGCGCTCTCGACCAAGTTCATGCACCAATACAGCATTGCGCCTGCGGCCAAGAGCGCCACGGGTGTGCATGCGGCTATTGCCCTGACCGCCTCGCCCCAGACCATTACCACGGCCATCACCAATCCCGACGTGCCGCGCACGGTGACCGTCAAAGGCAATGCCTCGGGCATCACGGGCGACGTGGTCATCACGGGCACCAACATTAACGGTGATGCGATCACCGACACCATCGCGCTCAACGGAGCGACCGAAGTCGAAGGAGCCAAGGCATTTTCCACGGTCACGTCGATCCAGCTGCCTGCTGAGATCCATGCGGGTACCGACACAGTCAGCATCGGCAAGGCCAACTCGTTCGGCCTGCCTGAGATCGTCGAGTATGCCGCACTGATGTACAAGTCTCTCTTCGATGGCGCCGCCGATGCGGGTACGACCTATGTGGACGCCGACGAAATCGAAAAGAACATGTACACCATCGCTGGCACGCCCAACGGCACCAAGGTCCTCGACCTGTACTACATCGTCTGAGTCTCTCTCCTCCCCGCCTCGTGGGCGGGGAGGGAGCCTAGATCCCTATGGCCAACCTGCTGACCCCAACCGAAGCTGCCGATATCCTGCGCACCACCACGGATGATCCCAATATGCTGCTGCTTCTGCCGCAGATCGATGCGTTCATCCGTGACGCCACGGGCCGTGATTGGACCGCGGACAGCTCGATTTATGGCACAGCCAAGGCTGCTGCGCGCATGCTGCTGGTGATGTGGTACGAAAACCCTGGCATGGTTGGGAATGGAGAAACGCTGAGCTATGGAATCACGGCGGCGCTGGGCCAGTTGGAGAGCATAGCCATGCGCAGGCGCAAGGCTATTTTCTATGGACGCGAAGGTGCAGGCGCGATCGTTGTATCGGACCTGCAGGTGGGCGACCAGGTGATCTCGCTGGTAACCCTCTATGGCGGATCAGGCAGCGCGGCGAGCAGCTTCGAGTCTGTCGTCAGCGTCGATCAGCGGATCCAGCAGACTGCGACCGATGACCTCTCCGAGCGCCTGTACCAGGTCGAAGTGATCTCGGCAGCCGACGCGCTGCTGCCATAGCGTTTCTGTGGAAACAGCAGCGATGAGTGACCCATATCTGATCGGCTTGCGCGATTACGGATGGATGGCAGTTCTGATGTTATTCATGATCAAGGACGTTTGGCCCTGGTTTCGTGACCACGTATTCCCACAGGCACGCCAGGAACGCATGAACGAGGCCAAACGCAAAGCCGATCAGGAACTGCGGCAAACCAAGGCGCTCGAAGCCATTGCAGAGGCCACCAACCAGATCAATATCAATAACGCGTTGACCTCTGAGCGGTTGGCTACTCTGGCCAATCTATTGGGCGAGCACGACCGCTATACCCGCGACAGCGTGCAGGAGATGTTTCGGATGACAGGCATCACCCCGCGCCGCCGCCGCACAGATCGCAAGGAGCGCAAGCAGTAATGGCCACCACCTACCCGATCAACCCTGCCAAGTATCGCCATAGGATCACCATCCGCAACGCGCCGAGCGACAGCAGCCGAGACAGCTTCGGCGGCCGCAAAGGCGTTGGCTCGACCGTGGCCATCGTATGGGCTGAAAAGCAGGACTGGAGCGGATCCGAGGTGGCCGAGATCGGACGCGAGACGGCGGTCGTTACGACCAAGTTCAAGATCCGCTGGCGCTCCGACATTATCCCCACCATGCAGGTTGTGCATGGCTCGGATGTGTACGACATCCAGAGTGTATTGGATTTCGACGGCACCAAGCATGAGTTGGTGCTGGAATGCAGAAAGGTGATTCTATGAGCGAGAAAACCGTCAAAGTCAAATTGCTCAAGGCCAAGGTGATCGACGGCAGCGTCGAGCCTGCTGGCAGTGTTGTCAGCGTGGCTGAGTCTGTGGCCAAGACCTGGATCGCGGCCAAGGAAGCCGCGCCCGAAAAAGAGGCCACCCCGAATGCCTAAACCACGAATCCGCGGTGCAGCTGCCAACCTGCGCGGGAAGTTATCCATTTCCGCGCAGAGCTTCCAACGCTTCGAGAGAGAGATGAAGCGGTTGGAGGTCGTGGCGCGTGCCGAGGTCATCCGTGCGGCCCTGCAGGCTGGCGGGGATGTGATCCATGATGCAGCTGAATCCAAGGCGCCAGGTCCATACATCGTGACCAAGATCGTGACGGGCGCCGAGTTGATGAAAGGTTGGAAGAGCAGCGCGTCCACCCAGGGCCTGAAGGCCGACAGCTTATATATCATCATCGGTCCCGATAAGCAGCATTGGTACTACCGATTCCCTGAGTATGGTGTGAAGGCGCACGGCGTGAAGCGTCGCAAGCGCACCCGCTACAGCCAATACCTGAAGTCTCAGGGCGTGGCCACCTCGAAGGCGCGCAAGTATACGATCGGGAAACGCACCGTGGCCGCCACGCGGCCCGCGATGGTCTTCACGGTCAACGGCAAACTGGTCTTTACGCGCCACGTCAAGGGCAGCCCCGCCAAGCCATTCCTGCGGCCTGCGATGGATACGCAGGGCATGGTTGCTGTGCAGCGGATCGGTGACATACTGGCGGATCATATTGCCAAGGCAGCAAAGAGTTCATGACGACGCTGGTGGAAGGCCTGAAATCGTACCGGGAGACCCAGGTGACCGACATCGGGAAGGGGTACCCGATTGAGGTCCCGCAGGATGCCGCTTATCCCGCCTGGTCGTACCAGGTCATCGATGACGAGCAGATGCTGTCGCACGGAGGCGGTACGAAATACGCCAAGGCGCGTGTGCAGATCGACATCATGGCCAAGGAAACAGCCAGCCTGAGCGGATACGGCGCTGCAAAGGGATTGGCGGAGCAGGTCCGCGCTGCCCTGGATGGTTTCAAGGGCAATATGGGCGGAGTCGCTGTGAAGTATTGCAAGACGACGATATCGGACGATTGGGCAGAAAATCATAACCTGCCTGTCGCTAGTGTGGATGTGATCATCCACTACAAAATTCAGTAAGGAGGTCCCATGACCGCAACTGTTGAAGGCGGATTCGGATTATCCGTCAAGATCAAGATCGCTTCGACCATGACCGCCATTGTCGAGATGCTCGAAGGCGAGATTCCCGAGTTCGAGAAGTTCCTGGCGGAGATGACCCCGCATGATGCCCCAGGCGGCTACGCCAAATACGTGGCCACTGGCAAGCGCAAGATGAACGAGTTCAAGATCACCCTGGGTTGGGACTCGGACGACAGCACGCACGCCGCCGTTCTGGCAGCGTTCGATAGCGACAGCCCCGTCGATATGTCGGTTGTCTCTCCCGATGGCGCAGACGAGACCATCGCATTTGCCGCGCACATCGCGAAGATCGGCCGCATCGCCGAACAGGAAGATGGCTACAAGTGCGATGTGACCATCCAGCCAACGGGCGCGCCGACCATTTCGTAGGTGATCCATGCGAAAACTTACCCGCGCCGACCTGATCGCGCCCTGGCAATTCAAGATCGAGAGCGTGCCTGTCCCTGAAATTGCCGAGGATGCTGCCGTCAATGTCAAGCAGTTTTCCGCAGCCGACCGCGGCAAGCTGGAAGTACTGGGCACTCGGTACCGCGAGAAAAAGGCCTTCGAGGATGTTCCCAAGGTGCGCCTCATGACGTGCGCCCTGTCAATGTGCGACGACGACGGAAACTGTCTTTTCCAGCCGACGGAGTCCGACATGGCTGAGATCGCGAAGATGCCCGCCGCCGTGCTCGACCGAATCTTCGATGCAGCCGCCAAGCTGAACGGCCTCGAAAAGAAGAACAACGAGGAACAGGAAAAAAACTCCGAGAGCGCCCAGAGCTAAGGTTCGCCTACCGCCTGGCTCTGGCGCTCGGATACGCCGATGTGGACCTGATGCTGGAGTCGATGTCCAGTTCGCAGTTCGTGGGCTGGATGCAATATTTCAACATCGAGCCCTTCGGCCATGCGATGATGGATGTCCACTTTGCAACCCTCGAAAGCCTGATCGCCAATGCCAACCGAGGGAAGGGACAAGCCGCAATGAAGCCCAAGGAGTTCCTGCTGAGCAAGCCCAGCGTACGCCAGAACGCATCTGACCTGTATGCCCGACTGAAAAGCTGGGCATTGAGGAACAAAGAGTGACATGGATATTGCCAAGCTGATCGCCACGTTAGGACTGGATAACACCGAGTATCTCGAAACGCTCGATGACTCTGTGTCCGAAGGAAAATCTGTGATGGACCGCCTGGGAGCTATGGGCGGGTCCATCGTTTCTGGCATTACGCGGGGCCTTGTCGCGGCAGCTGTAGGTGTCACGGGGTTGTTCGTTGGTGCCACCAGCGAGGCAATCTCGGCGCAGGAAGTTCAATCCAAGCTAAATTCAACCCTGGCCAATACCAGTCAGGTGACTGGTGTCACGGCCGACATGGTTGGGGGCCTGGCTGATCAGTATTCGAGCCTGACGCGCTTCGAAGACGATACGGTCATGGCGGGCGGCGAGGTGCTGGCCCGCTTCAAGGAGATCAATAGCGGGGTCTTCCCCGACGCTCTCAAGCTCTCTATGGACCTGGCCACGCGGCTGGGCGTCGACGTGCCTGATGCTGCCGAGCTACTCGGCAAGGCCCTAGCCGACCCTGGCGCAGGCCTGATGAAATTAAAGGCCGCTGGCGTCGTGTTCAACGACGAGCAAGAGAAGATGATCAAGCAGATGGCCGCCGCGGGTGACGTGGCTGGCGCGCAGGCCATGATCATGGATATCGTCACCCAGGCGGTCGGTGGAGCTGCGGAGGCGGCTGGCAATACGGCGGCGGGGATGTGGGACCGCCTGCATAATAAATTCACGAATATCCTGGAGCAGATCGGAACAGGCTTACTGCCCGCCCTGATGCAATTGGGCAGCATCCTGATGGGTTATCTCAATCAGCCCGCCGTGGCTGTATTCGTCGACAACCTGGCCAAGGGAGTCGCCGACTTTGCCATGCAGGTGGTGACCTGGCTGCCTGTGGTCGTGCAGTGGATCCAGACCGCGTTTGGGTGGCTGATGGATAACCAGGGCGTGATCGTGGGCGCCATCGCTGCCATCGGGGTTGCCATTGCAGCCTGGGTGTATACCACGGTCATTCCCGCAGCGGTTGCGATGATCTCCGCCACGTGGCCCGTGATCGCCGTCATGGCGGCCGTCGCGGCCGTGGCCTATCTGGTCTACGAGGCCTGGCAGAACAACTGGGGCGGAGTCCGCGATTACCTGATGGGTGTGTGGGAAAACCTGCAGCCCGTCTTCAAGGCATTGAAAGACTGGCTCGACGTAGCCATCCCCGCTGCGCTGGCGATTCTGAAGGCCTGGTGGGACCAGACCGTCGAGAATATGACGGCCGTCTGGTCCTTCCTCAGCGAGTACATCTTCCCAATCTTCAAGGCGCTGGCCGATGTGGTGGGCGCCGTGCTGGGACTGGCATTCAAGGCCTGGATGGGCATCATCCAGAACATCGTCCTGCCTGCGCTGCAACGTCTCTGGCAGTGGATCGATACGAACGTGATCCCCATCATCCGCAAGCTGGCCGACTGGCTGGACGAACATCTGCGGCCTGCATTCGAGTTCATTGGCAAGGAGATCAAAGGCGTAGTGGCCTGGCTGGAGGTGCTGGCGTATCGGCTCTCCCGCATGAGTCTGCCCGACTGGATGACGCCAGGCTCCCCCACCCCGTGGGAGATTGGCCTACGCGGTGTCCATGACGCCATGCAGCAGCTTTCCCGTTCGAGCCTGCCGACATTCAACGCGGCGCTGCAATTACAACCGCAGCCTGTTTTCGCCAACGGCATGGTGGATATCCAGCCCCGCTCCATCGCCACCTCCGCAGCCGTTTCCGCGGAAACGGGACGCAGAGCCGACGCGGGCAATGATGTCTTGTTGCTGTCTGTACAGCGCATGCTGCGCGACCTGCCCGCAAATCTGGCGCGCGCTAATCGGGATGCCATCGAAAAGGCCGCGGCGAGGAAATAATGCCACTAACCGACCTGATCATCGAAATGGATTTAGGAGAGCCCATCCTGGACTCACAGGATCGGCCGATCCTCGATTCACAGGATCGCATCATCCTGGACAGTGACTGGGTATCGGTAACCTCCGATGCCGTCCAGGATCCCATTCATATCCGCCGCGGGATCTTCAGCACGGACTTCAAGGACCGCGTTGCCGATACGGGCACGCTGACGCTGACGCTGAACAACAGCGCCGCCAACTCGGCTGGACTGATGGGGTATTACTCGCTCGACCACGCGAACCGCCGTGCATATTTTGGAAATAGCACACGGGCACGCATCAACATGAAGCGAGCTAGTGATTACTATAAATTCCAGGGGCGCCTCTCGGATATCCAGATCGAGGCGGGGCTGCTCAACCCAAAGCGGACGTATGTTACCGTGGCAGATTGGATGGACGTAGCGGCGCGCACGCCCATGCCGAAGCTCCCTATTCTGCAAAACGTACGGGATGACCAGGTAATCCAAACGATTCTAAACGCGATCAGCGAGGCCCCATTCGAGACCTCACTGGCGCTCGGAGGATATGCCTACCCTTACGCCCTGACTGACGTGCGCGAAGGAGATACAAAAATCATTGGCGTGTTGAGCAGTCTTATGCTCTCTGGATTGGGCCGCGTTTTCGTAAAGGGCGGTCCCACCAGCGGAGAGATTCTAACGTACATAGATATTTACTGGCAGGTCAACCTCGACGAGCAGGCCCCTATTGCAGTGTTCAACGATAGCATGCTCAAAACAACGGCCCAGCGCAAGGCATTCCAGCGCATCAAGCGCGCCACCGTGCGCGTTTACCCGATGCAATCGGATGGAGTGCTCGTCACGCTCTATAACCTATCCACATCCATTCGCATCCCAGCAGGCGAGGCCATTACATTCACAGGCACATATACAGACCCGAACACGGGACGATCCGTCTCTGCGCTGGATGCCCGCACGCCAGTAGCAGATGATGACTATAAATTCTCATCCCTGGACGGTGTGGGAAATGACCTAAATGGGGACCTCGTTGTAGAGCAATTCTCTACATCGACCAATAGCGCGTCTGTCACCCTGCGCAATACGGGCGTCCAGGATGGATATCTATGGTTTTACCGCGTCCAGGGTTACGCCCTCTATAGCTATGATGCCCTGGATTACACCATCGCCGATGACACTATTCCAGAGGCCGAGGGCGGCACCTATGAATACCAGATGCCTTATCAGGGAGACTACAACGTCGCCCGTGATTACGGGAGAATGTTCCTGTATTGGCTGGGAATAGAAAGCACGAACATGCCGACCATAGAGTTCAACGGTGGACAGAATACTAAGGCCATCGATTGGGCTGTAGAGGCTGAGCCTGGTACCCTGGTAGAGGTTTCTGAGAGCGTGACAGGAATTTCACGTCTGTTCATGGTGCTGGGGTACGACATGGAAATTCGCTCCAAAAACGATATTCCAGTCACCCTTTATGTCACCCCTGTGCTGAGCGGATCGTTCTGCAAGCTCGATGTCGTGGGGCTCGCAGAGCTGGATACCAATGCAATTCTTGGAGTCTAAAGTGGAAAAAGTATATGCGCGTTTTAATTGGGGCAGATGGATTGCGGACTGCCCAATCCACGGAGAAGGTGTGGCTGAGGCTGTTCGACCAGGAGAGTTATTTATTTGTTCCAGGTGTCATCCTGGAATCTATGCAACCATGCCTGTAATTATCCAGGGTAACCGAACCAATGTGCCCGACCTGGCGCTGCGCGCGATCTCACGCAAGCAAGCGCGAGAAGCTAATCAGGTCTACGAAGTTATCTTTCCTGAAGAGAGGCAGCGCATCGAGGCCATTACCAGGCTGCGTTCCGTACAAAACATGAACTGGATTCCTGGGATGACGGTCGAGGATTTGCTGCGCGAGAACGAAGAGTATGGAGTGAAATAATATGCCTGGTACAGCCTATGTAAGTCCTTACACATACGTGCCACTCGAAGTACTGACGGCGGCGAAATTGAATGCCATGCAGGACAATCTGCGCGCCCTGAAGGCATGGTCGACCGCTGGAGACCTCCTCTATGCTTATGATAGCGATCAACTAGAGCGGCTTCCGATTGGAACTGACGATCAAATACTATCTGTCGTTAGCGGCCTCCCTGCCTGGAAAAGTTTATCGATTATTAATAAGCGTAAAGGTGGGTCCGCCACAAATTGGGAATACCAGGGCTCGAACAATTATGATGTAGGGAACATGCTTGCACAGGCAGGGGCAGATCAGGCAATTTTTGCATCCAATTACACAAAAAGCGTGACCATCACATTTCCCATTGCGTTTTCCAGTAATCCATTAGTTTTTGTGACAATGCAGGATATTGGGCTCCTCGGGAATTATTTAGGACATTATGCTTATGCCACATCAACCTACGTGACGGTGTACATCACTATGGATACTGCCCATACTGGCAACCTGTCATTTAACTGGTTGGCCATTGGCCCAGCTTAGGAAATTACTATGCCCAAAATGAGCGACAGTTCTTACCCGAAATTAACTGGCGTTGCCAGAAATGATCGCATCCACGCGGAGGATATGAGCCAGGCCGATCCCGCACAGGTTACCCGCTACCTGGAAGTGCAGGATCTGCTGGCGGGGACGCTCGGCTATGCCAGCATGGCCGTACACACGACCATGACAGGCAATTTGACCCTGCTTAATACCGACGCGGCTTATCGATCTCTCAACCCGAACGGCGCCAATCGGAATGTGACCCTGCCGACTGTCGGAGCAGATAATCATCCCTATCTTATCCGCAACGAATCCACCAGCGCCTACACTCTTACCGTGCTCTGGGGCACGATGGTGATCGCGGTGCTGCGGTCTGGGGAGTCTGTGCTGATCCTTTCAGACGGCGTGGCGTGGTATGCCTATGGAGAGAGCCTATATAACGGCTGGGTCAACCCAAACGAGACATGGACGTATGTCAGCGCATCTTCATTCAGGGTGACGGGTGATCGCAGGTCTACCTATAAAAAGGGAACGAAGCTGTGGTGGACGCAATCTGGAGTACAAAAGTGGGCCGTCGTCGTGTCGTCTACCTATTCATCGCCCTACACCACTGTCAATATTTTCATCAACACTGATTACGTCATTGCAAACGCCACGATCACTGGAAATTACTACAGCTACATCGAGGATCCTGCGGGGTTTCCCGATCAGTTCAACTTTGCGGTTACCTGGATAGGTTTGACCGCTGGGAATGCCGTTGTGGTTGCCAAGTGCTCGCTGACGCCGAGCGTGTGCAAGGGTTTTGTGTCGCTTACCTACGATGCGACCTCTCCAACCACATCGATCACGGGCGCCGTCTCGATCAACCCTCCCGTCACGCCGCTGCTATCCACGGATTATTTGGCCATCGGGGCGGTCGCTCTGGTAGATACAGGAGTCGCGCTCTATATGGGTGAAGCTGTTCTGCGCATCACTGGGGTGATCGATGTGCGCGTCATCAATGCAAGTGGAACCTATGCCGTTTGGGGTTCCATCTCTTCCGCAATACCGTTCGCTTGGGGCGCCTCTGACCTAATGACCATTGATTTCGAATTCTTGTGTTGATCTATGGAAATCAAAACCCCTGTCGTGCTCGATACCGCCTACCACAACAAGGGCACCCACTGGGCCACTGCCCTGCCCGCCATTGACGCGGTCCTCTGCAAGGCCTCGGAGTCTCTCTATGGGAGGGACACAGAGTTCCCATCCACGTGGCCGCAGCTCGCCGCGCTCAACTTGCCACGCGGAGCGTACCATTTCTATCGTAAGCTCTGGCCGTCCGCAGCTCAGGCCAGGAACTTCGTGGCGGCCATCACCGAGAATGGCGGCCTCAAGGCTGGCGATAAAGTGGTCCTCGATGTCGAGGAAGATGGATGCAGCATCACGGCCATTCTGGACTGCCTGTATAACATCGAGGTGCTGACGGGTATCCGCCCGCTCTTGTATTCGCGTGCCGAAATCCTCAATCCGTTGAGCTTTGCGAAGTTGACCCAGCTACAGAGAGACTATCTCAGAAGTGTGCCGATCTGGACAGCGGGTTATCCCTACGAGCCCGACGATTTCACGCGGCCGCCAGCGGCCTATATCCCAGACCCAACCCGTTACGGAAAGGTCGTGCTGTGGCAATACGCAGGCGACCAGGAACATAACATCCCTGGTGTGCTGGGCGGGCTGGACTTCAACTGGGTCGACCCTGATTTTTACGCCGAGTGGCGGTCCGCCACGGGCGATATTACCCCACCTACAGGAGAAAATATGGCAAATACAGGTAAGGTTACTGCCCCCAGCGGGCTGAAGATCCGCAAGGCTATCAACGGCACCCAGATCGGGCTGCTGCAATTCAATGACCTGGTCGAGGCCGACTATATCTCGGGCGGATGGTGGCATCTGACCAAGATCATGCGCGGCACGGTCAATATCCCGCTGCCTGGTCCCGTGTGTTGGGCAAGCGGGCAGTATATCCTCAACACCACGGTGGTCACGCCGCCTCCTCCGCCCGATGATGAGCCAAAGATCGTCAGCATCGTGGCGACCTACGACGATGGGACCACCCAGGAGTTCGAGCCAGCATGAAGCTGACGGTCACCTATCCAAGCGGCGCAGCGCAGGCGTTCGAGCCAAAGATCGCCATGCCGCCGCCCATCCCACGACCTGCTGAGCTGTGGACCTTGTCCATGCGCCTCACACCTACGGCCACGCAATTCCTGCCGTGGACGCTCTTCCCCAAGCCTGTCGATGGCACAGGCGGGCAGGCAAACTACCTGAACATCAACGGACGCCACCTGGCCTTCGAGCGCGCCATCAACACCTACGAGGTAATGCAGTCGCTGATCTGGGAACAGGGCGGAAGCATCTACATCGTCGATCCGAAGGAAGCCGCTCAGGGCAAGAAGTGGAAGGACTGCACGTCGGTCCGCTGGCCAATGCTGTGCCTGGCTGGTCATAACCCAGACAAAACACCAGTCCGCAACCTG
>CALFXA010000100.1 GCA_937928015.1 uncultured Anaerolineales bacterium
AATCGTCGGGCCGCGGGGAACGCGCCTACGACATCTATTCACTGCTCCTCAAGGAACGCATCATCTTCCTTGGTACGCCCATCGACGACCAGGTAGCCAACCTGATCGTGGCGCAATTGCTGTTCCTCAACCATGAAGATCCCGACCGCGAAATTCAGATGTACATCAACTCGCCCGGCGGTGTGATTTACGCGGGCCTGGCGATCTACGATACGATGCAGATGATCTCCAACCCGATCAGCACCGTGGCCGTCGGCGTGACCGCGTCCTTCGGGACGGTGCTGCTGACCGCTGGCACGAAGGGCCGCCGCTTCGCCCTGCCGAACGCGACCATCCACATGCACCAGCCGCTGGGTGGCGCTCAGGGTCAGGCTACCGACATCGAGATCCAGGCCAAGCAGATTCTGCGCCTGAAGGAACTGCTGACCAACATCATGGCCAAGCACACGGGCCAGACTCTCGAAGTCCTCGAACATGACATGGACCGCGACTTTTACATGGACGCCAAAAAGGCCGTGGAATACGGCCTGGTGGACCAGGTACTTGAGATGCCCGAGAAGGTCAAGTAAAGTTTGCCAGGCAGACAGGCCCGTCGAGAAATCGGCGGGCTTTTTGATTGCAGGCGTTATAATCGCCCCAACGAAAACTTCGAGGAGCGCGCCGACCCGTCCGCTGGCTGGGTCGACCGTCCCGTGTTGAAATCTATCTTTAAGAAATCCGAGACTCGATACATGCAGCTTTCTCATATCAAAGCCCTTATCCTCGACATGGACGGCGTCCTCTGGAAAGGCGACGCCCCCATCGGCGACCTGGCCGAGATCTTCGCCCGCGTCCGCGCGCAGGGCTTGAAATTCGTCTTCGCCACCAACAACGGCACCCGCACCGCGGACCAATACGTGCAGCGTCTGAAAGGCTTCGGCGTGGAGGTCGAGCCGTGGCAGGTGGTTACGTCGGCGCATGGGGTGGCTTATCTCGTCGCGCAGAAATTCCCGCGCGGCAGCAAAGTCTTCGTCGTTGGCGAGGATGGTGTCCGCCAGGCGTTGGAGGAAAAGGGCATCGAGGTCCTGCCCGTCGAGCGCGCGGCCGAAGGCCAGGCGTTGGTCATGGGCATCGAGCGCAGCATTACCTTCCAAAAGATGGTCGAGGCCACGCTGTTGGTGCAGAATGGCGCCCCGTTCTACGCCACCAACCCTGACAAGACCTTCCCCACCCCGCGTGGAGAGATCCCTGGGGCAGGCGCATGGCTGTCGGTGGTCATCACCGCCACCAAGGTCGAGCCGATTGTGGCGGGCAAGCCGTCGCCGCATTTGATGGAGATCGCGCTCGAACGTCTCGGCACGAGCAAAGCGGAGACTCTCGTCGTGGGCGACCGCCTCGAAACGGATATCGCCGCAGGTCAGGCCGTGGGTTGTCCCACTGCGCTGGTACTGAGCGGCGTCAGCAAGCGCGAGGAAGCCGCAGCCTGGACTCCCGTCATCGACGTCATCGCCGCCGACCTGTCCACTTTGGTGGACCTGTTGAAGTGACTCCCGTGCCGACCCTGATCTACGACCTCGACCTGTCTGCCCTGAGTGATCTGCTCCAATCCTGGGGCGAACCCGCCTACCGTGCGAAGCAAATTTGGCAGGGGTTGTATCAACATTTATACAACTCACCCGAGCAGTTCACCAGCCTATCCAAATCCTTGCGTGAGCGCATGGCCGCGGAGTTGACCTTCATCCCGTTCAAGGTAAAGACCTATCTCGACTCGTCGGATGGCTTCACGCGCAAGACCCTTTTCGAACTGCCTGATGGCAACCTGATCGAAGCCGTGTTGATGCGCTACGGCGATCCTGCCGACAATCCACAAATTTCCACATCATCGACAAGCGGTCGCGGGGCCAAGAAACGCCGCACGCTGTGCATCTCCACGCAGGCAGGCTGTGCGATGGGCTGTGTCTTTTGCGCCACAGGCCAGTTGGGTTACAAGCGCAACCTGACCAGCGGCGAGATCGTCGCGCAGGTGATGTACTACGCCCAGATGCTCAAACCGCAGGACGAGGCGGTAACCAACGTGGTCTTCATGGGCATGGGTGAACCCTTCCATAACTACGACAACACCCTGGCCGCCGTGGACCGTCTCAACGATGCCGACGGTTACAACTTCGGCGCGCGCCGCATGACCATCTCGACCGTGGGCCTGGTCCCGCAGATTCGGCACTTCGCCGACGAGCAGCGACAGGTCAACCTGGCCATCTCGCTGCACGCCGCCGAGGACGAAGAACGTCTGGCCATCATGCCCGTCAATAAGCGCTACAAGATCGACGAAGTGATCGACGCCTGCCGTTACTACGTCGACAAGACTCACCGCCGCGTGACCTTCGAGTGGGCGCTGATCAGCGGCGTCAACGACACGCCCGAGGTGGCGCGCAAACTGGCCGCCCGCCTCAAGGGACTGCTGTGTCACGTCAACGCCATTCCGCTCAACCCGACGGCAGGTTACGCAGGCCAGGCCACTGACCGCGAACGCGCCGAACTGTTCAAGCAAACGCTCGAACAAGCGGGGATTCCCTGCACCATTCGCATGCGGCGCGGCATCGACATCCAGGCGGGCTGCGGTCAACTAGCGGGCGCGGTCGGCAAGTGAGTGCATCGCTTGGTGCCTGTGCTATAATTAATTCATGGCCATGACCTCTCCCGAACCCACACCTCAACAGGAAACACCTCCTCCCCCGACCCCAGAGGAACTCGCCGCGCGCGCCGAAGCCGAGCGCCAGCAGCGCAACATGGTCACCGTGGCGATCATCGCCGTGGTGGCACTGGTGGCCTTGATCGTCCTAGGGGTCATTTACCTGATGCAGCCTGCCACTCCCACCGACCGCATCCGTGACGTTTTCCTGATTTTCGTGGCGCTCGAGTCGCTGGTGATCGGCGTGGCATTGGTGGTGCTCATCCTGCAAATGGCCAGCCTGATCAACCTCCTGCAAAACGAGGTTCGCCCCATCCTGCGCGCCACCAACGAGACGGTCAACAACCTGCGCGGCACGGCTGAATTCCTGGGCGAGAACGTGGTCGAGCCAGTCATCAAATTGAACGGCTATTTGGCTGGATTGCAACGTGTGTTAGAATTAATGGGACTAAAGAAATAATCCGAAGAGCATAAAAGGAGAATAACATGTCTGACCGTGATGAGTTTGGTGCATTCCTGGTTGGCTTCATCGTAGGCGGCCTGACGGGGGCTGTCGTATCCCTGCTGTTTGCCCCCCAGTCTGGCGAAGAGACCCGCGCCCTGATCAAAGACAAGAGTATCGAATTGCGCGACAAGGCCAGCGCCTCCGCTGAAGATGCCATTGTCCGCGCCGAAGCCGCCGCCGCCGAGGCCCGCGCCCGCGCCGACGAGCTCGCCAAGCAGTTAGGTGAGCGCGGCAAGATCGCCCTCGACGACGCCCGTGCCAAGAGCAAGGAAGCCATCGACCGTGGCAAAGAGGCCGTGGAATCCATCCGCAAGCCGAAGAAGAGCGAAGGCGAAGCGCCCGCCGCCTAGGCTTCCATCGAATAGCCAAGGGTTTGACTTCGGTCAAACCCTTCTTTTTTTGCCATGCCCTTCACTCTCTTTCTACGCCTCTTTTTCCAGTGGTTGTACCATCCGCTAGCCTTTACCTACGACCTCGTCGCGGCGACCGTTTCGTTCGGACGCTGGAACGATTGGGTGCAGGAGGTATTGCCCCACGTACATGGGACTCGGGTGCTGGAAGTGGGACACGGCCCAGGACATTTGCAACGATCCCTGCTTGACCTGGGGCTGGCCCCCGTTGGTTTGGATGAATCTGCCCAGATGGGACACCTCGCCAAAGCCCGCTTGCTCAATAGCGGCTACACGAAAATCAATCTCGTGCGCGGCGTGACCCAATCCCTACCCTTCCCCAGCAGGCACTTCGACACCATTCTCTCCACTTTTCCCTCGGAATACATCGTCGACCCGCAGACTCTGTCTGAGATGTGGCGCGTTCTCGATAACGGAGGCAGGCTGGTCGTCCTGCCTGCGGTCTGGCCGCGGAATCTGCTGCTGGGATGGCTGTTCCGCGTCACAGGGCAGAGTTCCGCCGAGGCGTTGGAAATCGATCAGGAGAGGTTAAAAAATCCATTTATCGAGATTGGGTTCGATGTAGAAATCCAGACTCTTGATGTACAATCGGGGCTTCTCATGCTGATCATCGCAGAAAGACATGATTGACAACATGGATGTCACGAGTTTTTTGATCTACCTGCTTCTTGGATTGCTGCTTTTGCTGGCTCTTGGGGTCAGCGGGCTCCAGGCGCAAGAACGCAAATCGCTGCTCGAGTATCAGGCAACCAGGCGCAACGGGGAGATCATTAAAGGCAACTGGTTCAACTGGCCGCGAGTTCGGCTCTGGGTTCATGGCGAGGAAGTGGACATTTTTATGACGCCGCAAAACCGCTATCGTCCCGCCCAGACCCTGATACAATTCACGCCGCAACGAAATGCGCTGACGAATTGTGAATTGACAGAAAATAGATTTTCCTCAAGAATCATAATTTCCCCAGGAAAAGAGCGCGTCCTGACGCAGGATCGGGCCTTTGACACACGCTATACACTCCTGACCGATAACGACCTGTCTGTAGCTGCCCGCCTGACCCAAGCATCTGTTAAGGAACAATTGTTGAAGTATAACTTTCCCAACCTGGTCATAAAGACCAGTCCAGACTCCTTCAAGATGAGCATGGACCGTATCCCGCAAAGCAATGAAGACTTCGATAATTTTGTCGAGACTGCTTTATCAATCATTCAATACCTGTAGAGGTGCAACTTGTTTAAAAAATTACGCGAACCCGTCAATAGTCTGACCCATTGGGGCGGCGCCGTTCTGGCCCTGGCAGGGCTGATCGCCCTGTTGGTGGTGGGATGGAGCAAGCCCGCCAAAGTCATTTCGCTCACGATCTATGGCGTGAGCCTGATTGCCATGTTCTCCGCCAGCGCCACCTATCACATGGTGCGCGTCAAGGACAAGGCGCTGGAAATCTTCCGCAAGATCGACCACTCGGCCATCTACCTGCTCATCGCGGGCACATACACGCCGTTTTGCGTGAATGTCTTCGAGGGATTCTGGCGCTGGGGCCTGT
>CALFXA010000101.1 GCA_937928015.1 uncultured Anaerolineales bacterium
CGACCACCGAGATCTACACTCTTTCCCTACACGACGCTCTTCCGATCTTCGGGAGTGGGAGTCCGCGTGGGGCGCGGAGTGAGGGTGCTGACTGTGGCAGGCGGCTCGATAACCTGCTCGGGGATGAAGGTTCCCGTTGCTTCGGGGGTGACGTCCCCAGGCAGGGTCACCACCAGGATGGGCGTGGTGGTGAAGGAGGGTCGGGTGGGTTTGGTCGTGGCGGGCGGAGGCTGCTGCAGGTCCGCGGCTAATTGGGCCACCTGCTGAACTTCTTCGAATGAATCCCCGTCAGCCAGCATCCGCTGGGCCTGCGCGTTGAGCACCGCCAGCGAGTCGGAGTCGCCCAGCAGGGCCAGACGGGCGCGGGCCCGTTCCAGGTCGCCGTTGGAGGCGTACGCGGCGGCGATCAGGGAACGCAGGTCATCCTTGAAGTCGGCGCGCAGGGTATCGGGGGAGGTGTCCTTGAAAGGGGCGGGCGCGACGACCCATGCATACAGGATTCCAAAACCTGTACCTGCAATCAAAAGGAACAAGGCCAGCCAGGGAAATCGTTTCATGGCGCGGACCCCTGCCAGGCTTGCATGGCCGTGGTCAGTTTTTGCATCAAGGCCAGGTCCGCTTCGGAATAGCCGATCTGACGGGCATCAGCCAGCGCCTGGGATGCAATCTCCCCGGGGGCCAGACTACCCAATACGGCCAGGCGACGAACGGCCAGGTCGGGGTTTTGCTCTGTTTGGTAGGCCTCGGCCACCATCAACACGTAATCGGCGCGATAGTCGGCGCGCAAGGTGTCGGGCGTCGTGTCCACGTATTCGACCGGGGAGATGACCCAGCCATAGACGAGGCCGAACGCGATGCCGATAAGGAGTGCTAAAAGGGGGAGAGTCCAGCGGGACATGGGAGGTGAAAAAATATCCGAGCAGGTGATCGGCGGCACCCAGAGACACTTCCTTACCGTTGCTGCCTCTCGGCCCTGGCGGGGTTCGCAAGGCTCTGCCGCGCCGGGCCTGCCCGGACGGTTGCAAGGATACTCGAATCGGGAGGGCGTGTCAACTATGTGGCGGGATGTGGTCGCCCATCAGGAATTTGAAGCCTGACGGCCATCCCCTGCGCAGGGCGGCGAAGATGCCAATGCTGAGCGCTAAAACAAGGAAGGGATACAGGACATCCCAAACTGCAAGCGAATTCAACGCGGGGACCAGGGTCTGGATTCCTCTGCTGACGGCGAAGATGATCATCATGTGGGCCAGGTACACGCCGAGCGAATAGTCGCGGCCCCAGGCGCTCAGAGTGGGATTGCCCAGCCAGCGGATTCCGCTGATGCCCAGGCTTGCGATTCCCAACGCAAATGGCAGGGTGCCGATCAGCACCTCGTGCTCCATCATGGGCGTGTCGAAGCGGGTGTACAGGAACCAGGTCTCGACGATCTGTAGGGCGAGTCCGCCGGCGGCCAGACCGAGGGCCAGCCAGCGGTTCAAGGGTCCGCGGCGGAAGAGCCACACTCCCAGGGCCAGGGCTGGGACCGATAGCCACTGTCGGGCGATCACGAAGTCGAAGGGAAACTTGAGATCGAAAGCCTGGTTATAGGATCTGGCCAGCAGGATGTGAATCAGGATGCCCAGGGAAAGCACGGGAATCCATTTTTCCAGTTTGTAATGGAACAGGAACAACAGCGTGATGAATCCGAGCACCAGCGAACTGGGGAACCACAGATGGAAGTATTCGCCGATGTAAATGAAACTGGGGAAGAGCAGCCTGCGAAAGACTTCCTTGACGTCGTGCTCGGCGATGACCAGCGGGATGTACAGGATGCTCCACAATACGAAGAGCCAGATCAGACGGTAGAGCGCGGGACGCACATCCGCGCGTTTGGGATCAGCCAGACGCTGGGCGAAGAAGTATCCGCTGACGATGAAAAAGAACGGTACAGCCCAGCGCGCCTGGAGGCGGATCAGCACGTTGACGATGCCGGGCAGGTTATTGAACGAGACGTGCAGGGCAATGACTTCCAGCGTGGCAAGCAGGCGCAGGCTGTCGATGGTCAGATTGCGGGTGCGGTCCATGCCCCGATTGTATTCCATTTCCCGTCCATCGTTGATTTCGACTTCCCCTGTTTGGGTTCTGATTGTCTCGTGATATAATTTTTGCACTGGTTTATGCAACTGCCAATTTGAATACGGAGGATGCCTTTATGGAAATCAGCAACAAGGAATTCAAGCACT
Source organism: uncultured Anaerolineales bacterium (assembly GCA_937928015.1). Lineage (GTDB taxonomy): Bacteria > Chloroflexota > Anaerolineae > Anaerolineales > Villigracilaceae > JACPVF01. The sequence continues at coordinate 2,223 of CALFXA010000101.1, forward strand.
GCGACATGCTCATGCTGAAAGGCCGCATCGACAGCGCCACCGCGCCCCAGTTCAGCCAGGCTCTGGATGCCATCACCGAATCGGGCCGTTTCAAGATTGTGGTCGACATGGGCCAGTTGGAATACATGTCCAGCGCCGGGTTCCGCGCCCTGCTCGCCACCCAGCGGGCCTGCAAACGCTACAATCGTGGTGAAGTTGTTCTCGCCTCCGTCCCGGCCCGCATCCAGGAAGCCCTCGAATTGGCGGGCTTCACCGAACTATTCAAGACCTTCGACGAGCCCCTGGCCGCAGTCGGAAATTTCTAGCCCGGTTGCGCGGACGCGATTCAAACATTTGAAAGGATGCCGCCTCCACCACAGTATTGGAGGCGGTTTTTGATTACAACGATGCGCAAGGTCAAATATCCCGCCCAATTCCAATATCTGGACGAGATCCGTGAATTCGTAGCCGAGGTGGCCCGCAAGGGCGGCTTCAGTGAGAAGGAGGTTTACTCGATCCAGTTGGCTGCGGACGAGGCCGCTTCGAATATCATCGAACATGCCTACGCGGGCGTGAAGAATGGGTCCCTGGAGGTTTCCTGCGGCATGCAGGGTGACGTGATCACCATTATCCTGCGTGACCAGGGCAGGCCCTTCAATCCCGACTCGGTCCAACCCCCCAACTTAAAAGCGGACCTCTCCGACCGCCAGATCGGCGGTTTGGGTATTTACCTGATGCGTAAACTCATGGACGACGTCCGCTACGAAACATCCTCCAGGGGGAACAGCTTGATTTTGATCAAACGGAGAAACTGAAGCGCATGAGCGCCGCACCCCGCGCCGCCCATCCTGAAACCTGGGATTGGCGGACCCTTGCCAGCCTTGGCGAGCAACTGGTCAGCACCGGCTCGCTTTCCGCCCAGCGTGACCGCATCCTTTCGGTCATGCGGCAACTGGTTTCTGGCGAAGCGGATGTGTGGTTGCACGAGACTCTCTTCCGTCTGCCCGATTGGGACGAAGAGCGCCTCTTCCCGAGCCAGCCTCCCCACGAGGGGATGCGCCGCGCCACCCAGCGCAAACGGCCATACTCGCAGGGCGGGACGAAGAGCAATCCTGTTGCCGCAGCCGCCGTCCCGCTGGAAGATCAGGGATTCATCCTTGGCGCGTTGCAGGTGACTCGTCTCGAGGGCCCGAAGTTCACCCGCGAAGAGTTGGCCCTGCTCGACGGCCTGGCCCGCATCGTGTCGGTGGGACTGTATGCCGCGCACCGCGTCGAGGTCGAGCGCTTCCGCCTGGGGCAGTTGAGTCTCGTGCGCGAGGTCAGCGCGCAGATCGCTAACGTGCTCGACGTGGACGAACTCTCACGCCGCGTGACCGAACTCATCCAAAAGACCTTTCATTTTTATTCCGTCGCCATTTTCACCCACGAGCCGGGCACACAGACCCTGTACTTCCGTTCGAGCGCCACGGCCCCGCGCAAGGGACGCAAGAAGGTCCCCTTCCCGCGGGAGGTGAAACTTGGCCTGGGCCTGATCGGCTCCGCCGCCCAAACGGGCGAACAGATTTCCATCCCTGACGTGCGTTCGGACCCGCGCTATCGTTTCATCGACAGCCTGCCTGAGACGCGCTCCGAGGTGGTTATCCCGCTCAAGATCGAGGACCGCGTGCTGGGCGTGCTCGATGTGCAGAGCGACCGTCTAAACGCCTTCCACCCCAACGACCTGCTCATCCTCAACGCGCTGGCCGACGCCATCGTCCGCGCCGTGGAGGGCGCCCGCCTGTACAGCGGCCTGCGTCGCCGCGCCGACCAGTTGACCCTGGTGGCCGAGGTCAGCAAAGGCTTGACTTCCACACTGGATCTGCGCGAATTGATGCACGATGCCGCCTCCCTCATCCATGACCGCTTTGGGTATCCGCACGTGCAGGTCTTCACCGTACACCCCAATCGCCGCCTGATCGAATATGTGGCGGGCAGCGGCAAACGCTCCAAGTCGTTGGAGGGATACACCATTGCCCTCGACGAATCCAACGGCATCATCCCGTGGGTGGCGCGCAACGGCGAGACCGCCCTGCTCAACGACGTGACCGCCGACCCCCGTTACACCCCGTCTCCCCTGCCGCCCAAGAACACCCGCTCCGAGCTGACGGTGCCCCTGCGTTACGATAATCGCGTGGTCGGCATCCTCGATATTCAGTCCGACCAGGTGGATGCCTTCAACGAAGATGACCGCCTGATCTTCGAGACGGTGGGTGACTCAATTGCCTCGGCCATCCGCAACGCGGACCTGTATCGTTCCGAGCGTTGGCGCCGTCAGGTGGCTGACAGTCTGCGCGAAGTGGCAGGCCTTGTCTCCGCCAACGTGGGCGTGGATCAGGTGCTTGAGACCATCCTTGTTGAGCTCGAACGCAACCTGCCTGTGGATGTGGCCGCTATCTGGCTGACGGGCGACAACGGCCTGTTCCTGGCGGCGGTCCACGGCGGTGATGCGGATGCCATCGAGAAGGCCCGCCTCGAGTCGGCGGATGCTTCCGTCGGGCTGGTCAGCGCCCTGTTCGCCGACGAACCCGTCATCCGCAAGCCGGGTGAGCCCATGCTGCCCTCGGGTCTCGGAATGGGCTTCGACGACAATTATTCCTCGCTCGTTGCGCCCTTGCGCGTGGGCGATCAGCCGCTGGGACTCCTCACCCTGGCGCATCCCACCTCGGGCCGCTACGGTCATGAGGCTCAGGCTATGACCACCACCTTCGCCAGTTACGCCGCGGTGGCCATCGAGAACGCCCGCCTGTACGACTCCGCGCAGGAGCAGGCGTACGCCTCGGCGGCTTTGTTGCAGGTGGCGCAGGCCGTCGTCAGCTTGAGTGACCTGGACGAGATCCTCGGCACCATCATCCGCATCATGCCGATCCTGGTCGGCATCCAGCGCGTGGCCCTCTACCTGTGGGACCCCGAGGATGAGACCTTCCTGCCCGACCAGGAGTACGGCCTGAACGAGAATGACCGCGAAGCCCTATGGGAACGTCCCTTTGCATTGGGGGATTTCCCTCTGCTGGATGCAGCCTGTGAGCAGAACCATCTGTTGACGCATGCACTCAAGCCCAAGGCCAAGCCATACCAATGGTTGAAGATCAAACCCAAGGCCGAAGAGGACGAAACCGAATTGCGTTCGGATGGCCGCCTGCTGATGGCTGTCCCGCTTTCGATCAAGAACGATCTGTATGGGGTCATGTTGGTGGAGGAGGCCGAAGGCGGACGCCGCTTCCGCACCCGCCGCGTGGAGATCATCAACGGTATTGCCCAGCAGGCCGCGCTGGCCATCCAGAACGATTTGCTGCAAGCCGAGATGGTGGTGCGCGAACGTCTCGAAACCGAGGTGCAACTGGCCCGCCAGATCCAGCAGACCTTCCTGCCCACCACCCTGCCGTCTTTCCCGGGCTGGCAGATTTCCGCGCGCTGGCGCACCGCGCGACAGGTGGGCGGTGACTTCTATGACGTGATCGAATTGCCGAACGGACGCCTGGGACTGTTCATCGCGGATGTGGCCGACAAGGGCGTGCCTGCCGCGCTCTTCATGGCCCTCACGCGGACCCTGGTGCGGGCCGCCGTCATTGAGACCGAATCCCCCGCCGAGGCGTTGACCCGCGTCAACACCCTGCTGCTGCCCGACACTCAACAGGGTATGTTCGTCACTGCTGTCTACGCCGTGCTGGACGTGGCTTCGGGCAACCTGACCTACGCCAATGCGGGGCATAACCCGCCGTTGTGGGTGAATGGTCCCGAGGTCCATCGACTCACACGCACAGGCATTGCCCTCGGCGCGGCGGAAGGGATGACCATGTCCGAGCGGGTCATCCAACTCCAGGCGGGTGACAGTTTCCTGCTCTATACCGACGGCTTGACCGAGGCCTTCTCCCCCGACGGCGACCTCTTTGGCGAGGAGCGTCTGGCGGAGGCCGCCTTGCAAGGCAACCAGGCCGCCACCTGCGACGAATTGATCGCCGCCGTCGACAAGGCCCTGAACGACTTCATCCAGTCCACGCCGTTGGGTGACGACCTGACCATGCTGGTGGTGAAACGGGTTGGATAAGTGCCTAGCGGGGGAAATCGTGTAGTTCCGCATTATCTGTGCAATCTATGTACAATTTTTTCGAATCTTCATATTTGCGCTTCGACTTCGCTACGCTCCGCTCAGCGCGAATCAAAGATCAAATTTACAGATATTTTACAAGCCTGCCATATCGTCATAACGGGGAAACCCTACAATCGCATCGTAACCTGAAAAGGAGGCTTACGATGAAAACAAACTGGTTCAAGAACATCCTGTTGGCTGCCACGGCCCTGGCGTTGGTCGCCGCCGTGTTCCCGTGGACGAGCGTCTTTGCCGCCCCCGCCGCTGACCCGACTACTCCGCCCGCGGATGGCGAGAAGTCCAATACCCGCATCGAGTCGTTGTGGACGCGGGAACAGAACGCCGTCGAGCGCATGGGCAAGGTCATCGAGCGTTCGGGCACGATGCTGGAAAAGGTCCAGGCCTGGATCGACAAGGCCAGCGAGAACGGCAAGGACGTCACCGCCCTGCAAGCCGCGCTGGATGCCTACAAACAGGTGGTTCAGGAGGCGGGCCCCACGTACGAACAGGCCCAGTCCATCGTGAACGAGCATGCGGGTTTCGATGCTGACGGCAAAGTCACCGACCGCGAACAGGCCATCCAGACCCTCAAGGAGCTGGGCACACAACTCAAGGATCTGCGTGAACAGGTCGGGACCCCGGGCAAGGCCCTTCGTGAAGCCATCAAGGCCTTCCGCGAGGCGAACAAGCCTGCCGACAGCCTTAACGGCGCATAAGCGAATGCCCCAAAATTTTCATGTTTCCCCAACTTCCAAGGCTCTGGAGGTTGGGGAAACACCAGTGTAGAATTCAGCAGCCATTTCAGGATTACAGGAGATCGTGAATGAGAAATAGACTCACATTTCTTGCTCTTGTTTGCTTCGTAATGACTGCTTGTGCTGCTGTAACGAGTGATACCAATGTACCTGTTGTTAATTTTCCACAGCCAGTCAATACCCCAAATTCTTTTGCATCAGCCTATGTGGATGGAGTACTGGCGCTAGTCAATGGGTGTTTGCGGGTTGATATTTCTGATGGAACTAGCTATTTGTTGATCTGGCACCCAGGTTTTGCAAATCGTACCAGCAATGGAATAGTACAGATCGTTGATAATAGAGACCAGGTTGTGGCAAATGTTGGCGACTATGTAAGAGTAAGTGGTGGTGGCGGTGATATATCGCCATCTGATTTAAATTTAGCGGAACCACTGCCATCAGATTGCCCTGGCCCATACTGGTTGGTTGGCACTTCCATTACAACAATTTCCAGACCATAGAATATTAAATTCATGAGACCTATGCCTTCGGGTGTAGAATCGGCGCAAACATCCTGAAACTCCGCGAGGCGCTCCATGTACACCACCGAAGGCAAAAAGATCGTGTCCACCGAAAAAGCCCCCAAGGCCATTGGTCCGTATTCGCAGGCCGTCCGCATCGAGAACTTGGTCTACACTGCGGGCCAGATCGCGCTCGACCCCGTCCGCATGGAATTGGTCGAAGGCGATGTGGCCGCCCAGACTCACCAGGTCTTTGCCAACCTCAAGGCCGTGCTCGAAGCGGCAGGTTCGGGTCTGAACTACGTCATCAAGACCACTGTCTTCCTCAAGGACATGGCCGACTTCGCGGCCATGAACGCCGTCTATGCAGGCTACTTCCCTGAGAATCCGCCCGCCCGTAGCACTGTGGCCGTGGCGGGACTCCCCAAAGGCGGATTGGTCGAGATCGAAGTCGTGGCCCTGCTGGCCCCTGCCCGCGGCGACTAAGCCGAAGACTGATCCATGCCCAACGAATTGATCCTGCTGGTCGACGACGAACCCTCCATCGTTCAGCTCGCGCGCATGTACCTTGAGCGCGAGGGGTTCCGCATTCAGGAGGCCACGGACGGCGAAGCGGCCCTCGAAGCGGTAAAGAAACATCGTCCCGCGCTGACCGTGCTGGACGTGATGCTGCCCAAACTGGACGGCTTCGAGGTCTGCCGACGCCTGCGAGCCGAGAACAATCCCGTGGCGATCATCATGCTGACCGCCCGTGACGACGACATCGACAAGATTATCGGCCTCGAACTCGGCGCGGACGATTACCTGACCAAGCCGTTCAATCCGCGCGAGCTGGTGGCGCGCGTCAAGGCCATTCTGCGCCGCAGCGAGGGCAAGCCTGCCCAGACAAGCAAGGTCCTTCACCTCGGCGACCTGACGGTGGACCCCGCCAGCCGCGAGGTCCATGCGGGCGAGAAACTGCTCGACTTGCGCACCCAGGAATTCGATCTTCTGCTGGCCCTCGCCGAACATCGCGGACTGGTCCTCAGCCGCGAACAATTGTTGCAACAGGCCTGGGGCTTCGACTTCTACGGTCAGACCCGCACCGTGGACGTACACATCGCGCACCTGCGCAAAAAGTTGGAAGGCTCCACCGCTCGCATCGAGACCGTCACGGGCGTGGGATATAAGCTGGTTACAGGTTAAGGTGACTGTCACCTGTTGAAAGGCTTCATGTTCTCCTCTCTTCGCTCCCGTCTTTGGCTGAGTTATGCCCTGATCATCGCCGCGGCGTTGTCCGTTGTGGCGGTGGTCTTGTTGCTGTACCTGATCCGCAACCCGGGCATCTACCGTCAGACCCTGGATCGCTTGAAGACGGCCGAGGGGCTAATCCTGTCGCGGCCTGCGGAAGTGCTCAACCTCAAGAACACGGCGGCCCTCGAACGTGCGGCCGAGAACTTCAACGTGCGCATCCTGATTTTTGGAAAGGACGAGTCCGTGCGTTATGCCTCGGCGCCCACCGAAGCGGCATTGCCCTTCCCGCGCAAGACACTCCTGCCGCGCGACAGCGAGGCAGTGCGTGACGCGATGGGAAAAATCTGGTTGTATGCCATGAACCCGTTGCCCAACGGTGATACGCTGGTGGTGGCCGCGCCGCGGCCGCGCGTGTCGATCCTGAACATCTTCACGGACGAGTTGTTGATGCCCATCCTGGGCGGCGGTGCGATCTCGCTGCTGTTATCGCTGGTGCTGGCCTTCGTCATTGCGGGGGGAGTGGCCGACCCATTGCAGGAGGTCATCGTGGCGGCGCGGGATTTCCCGTCAGACGGGGTGAATCCTGTCGAACCGCGCGGCCCGCACGAGGTCCAGGAATTGACGCGAGCCTTCAACGGGATGATGAACCGCGTCCAGTCGAGTCAGCGCTCCCAGCGGGATTTTGTCGCCAACGTCTCACACGAGTTGAAGACGCCGCTCACGTCCATTCAGGGATTCGCGCAAGCCATCCTCGACGGGACGGCGGATACGCCCGAATCGCGCCAGCAGGCGGCTGAGATCATCTACGCCGAGTCGGGACGCATGCACCGCATGGTGCTCGACCTGCTCGACTTGGCGCGGCTGGAGGCGGGCACCGCTGTGATGCAGCGCGCCCCGCTGGACCTGCGCGCCCTGCTCAACGTCACCGTGGAGAAGTTCACGCCGCAGGCCAATCAGGCATCCGTGACCCTGCGCGTGGAGGCTCCGCCCAACCTGCCGATCCTGGTCGGCGACGGCGACCGTCTGGCGCAAGTCCTCACCAATCTGGTGGACAACGCCCTCAAGTTCACGCCGCCTGGCGGAGAGGTGACTCTGCGCGCGAGGGCGGCGCGGGGTGAGATGCACATCGAAGTCGAGGACACGGGTAAGGGCATCCCGCCCGATGCGCTGGAGTGGGTCTTCGACCGCTTTTATCAGGCTGACCCGTCACGCCCGGGGGGCGAGAAACATGGCGCGGGGCTGGGATTGTCCATCGCGCACGAAATCGTGCAGGCGCATGGTGGTAGAATTGGCGTTCGCAGCGAGGTGGGGCGGGGCACGACTTTCACGGTGACCCTGCCGCTCTCGACCGAGGCGGCCCCTCCGCTGATCCGCCGCAAAAAATAGACTTTCGAGGCCACGCCCCGCCGCCGTCCCCGGCGGCGATTTTGTGAGAATGGCCCGCGACGGGAGCTATTTGGCGGCTGTCGTTTTTTCTCCGCATATTGTAGAATCGCCTTGAGCGCCATGTCCCCCACTGTTACCGTGATTGTCCCATGTTACAATGAACAGGCCACCATCCGTGGCCTGTTGGACGCCGTCCTGGGGCAGACCTATCCGCTTGAAAAGATGGATGTGGTCGTTTCCGACGGCCTGTCGACGGATGGGACGCGCGGCGAGATCGCCGCCTTTCAGCGCGAACACCCCGAATTGCCCGTGCAGGTGGTGGATAATACCGCCCGCACCATTCCTTCGGGCGTGAATCGGGCCATCGAGGCGGCCCGCGGCGAGATCATCCTCCGCTTGGACGCGCACTCGATGCCGTATCCCGACTACGTGGCGCGCTGCGTTCAGGCGCTGACGGAGGGCTGCGGCGACAATGTCGGCGGCGTGTGGGAGATCCGCCCTGGGGCCTCGACCTGGGTCGCGGAGTCCATTGCGGCGGCGGCGGCCCATCCCTTGGGCGTGGGCGACGCGATGTATCGGTTGGCTCCCTCGGCGGGTCCTGTGGACACGGTCCCGTTTGGGGCCTTCCACCGCGAGTTGGTCGAGCGGATCGGCAAGTATGATGAAACGCTGTTGAGCAACGAGGATTACGAGTTCAACACGCGCGTGCGGCAATCGGGCGGGACGGTCTGGCTGGATCCCGCTATTCGTTCGGTGTATTTTTCGCGTTCCACCCTTGGGTCGCTGGCGCGCCAGTATTGGCGCTACGGGTACTGGAAACTCCGCATGTTGCGCCGTTATCCTTCCACCCTGCGCTGGCGCCAGGCCCTGCCTCCCGCCTTTGTGCTCAGTCTGGCGGGATTGCTTTTGCTGGGACTGTGGCTTTATCCGGTATGGTGGCTGCTGGGCGCTGAGATTTTGCTGTATCTTTCCGTCCTGTTCCTCGCGGGAGTCCGCGCGGCGCAGAAGCGAAAAAAACCACTGCTCGTGATCGGCCTGCCGTTGGCGATTGCCACGATGCACCTCGCATGGGGCAGTGGATTTCTATGGAGTTTGCTGACAAGCCTCGTCAAGAAAAATGGCTGATACTGCCCGTTCTTCCATACGGTTGCGCCCGCAGGAGCAACGTACCATCCTGCTGTTTGGCGATGTCTTGGCGTCCGTGGGGGCCACGTTCGGGGCCATCTATGTTTGGTACCTGTATTCGCTCAATCGTCTCATCGAAAGCGGAATTCCCGAAGTACGCGCCATAAAACTGATTCAGATTGAAGTGCCGTACTGGTTCTACCTGTTGCCCATCGTCTGGTTGCTCTTGATGGTAGAGTTGTACGACCCGCATCGATCAGCCAACTGGCGCAAGACCTGGCGCGGTGTGCTCCTGGCGGCCTTCATCGGTCTGCTGGGATACTCGCTGCTGTTCACCATCCGCCAGGACCCGAACTCGCTACCGCGTATCGGCGTGGGCGCCTTCCTATTGCTGGCCTCACTGCTGACTCTGTTCTGGCGTGCGGTCTACATTCGACTCTACACCGCCTCGGGACTCCAGCGCCGCGTGTTGGTGGTCGGCGCGGGCAAGGCGGGACAAACGCTGGCCGAAGTCTATCGGACCCTCATCCCGCCCCCGTTTCGACTGGTCGGCTTCATCGACGACGACCCGAAGAAGGTCGGACGCTCGGTGATGGGGTTTCCCATCATCGCTTCCAGTGATCAATTACTCAAGGTCATCGAAGATTATAAGATTTCGGATGTGGTGGTGGCGATCACAGGCGGGATGCGCGGCGCGACCTTCCAGGTGGTGCTGGACGCGCAGGAGCGCGGCGCGGAAGTGATGCGCATGCCCACGCTCTACGAGGAAATCTCGGGCCGCGTGCCGATCCATCACCTCGAGTCAGATTGGATGCTGCGCTCGTTCATCGACCAGGCGCGGGTCAGCGGGGTTTACGAACTGACCAAACGCCTGCTGGACATCGTCGGCGGGCTGGCGGGGATGCTCATCCTGGCGGTGACCTTTCCGCTCACGGCCCTGGCCATCGTCCTCGACAGCGGATTCCCCATCTTTTATTCGCAGCCTCGTCTGGGCAAGGGCGGAATCCCCTACGTGATTTACAAGTACCGCTCGATGCGCACTGACGCCGAAGCGGATGGCAAGGCCAAGGTGGCGGCGGAGAACGATCCGCGTGTGACGCGGGTGGGCAATTTCCTGCGCCGCACTCGTATCGATGAATTGCCGCAGTTTTGGAATGTGTTGCGTGGCGATATGAGCCTGGTGGGTCCGCGCGCCGAACGCGCGGAACTGGTCAACTCGTACCAGAAACAGATTCCCTTTTACCGGGCGCGGCTGCTGGTCAAGCCCGGGCTGACGGGCTGGGCGCAGATCAACTATGGCTATGCGGCCACTGTCTATGACACGGTGGTCAAGATCGAATATGATTTGTACTACATCAAGCATCGCACCCTGACGATGGACATCAGCGTCATTTTACGCACCATTGGAACCGTTATTCGGAGAACCGGGAGATAACATGAAATACTTGGTCACTGGCGGCGCGGGCTTTATCGGTTCGCACATCGTCCGCACCCTGCTCGAACAGGGACAGGAAGTCAAAGTGTTGGATAACTTTTCGACGGGCAAGCGCGAGAACATCGCCGACTTCGAAAAGAAAATCGAGTTGATTGAAGGCGACCTGCTCGACGCCTCGAAGGTCGCCGAAGCCGTGCGCGGCGTGGACATCATCTTCCACGAAGCGGCCTTCGTCTCGGTGCCGCAGTCGATGGATGAGCCGCAAAACTGCTTCGACGTCAACGTGACGGGCACATCCATGCTGTTCGACGCCGCCCGTCGCGCGGGTGTGAAGCGCGCGGTCTTCGCCACCAGCGCCGCCGTCTACGGCGACTCGACCGAGATGCCGCTGACCGAGGAAACGCCGCTACGCCCGCTTTCGCCCTACGCCGCTTCCAAACGCGTGGACGAGATCTACGGTCAGTTGTACACCACCTCCTTCGGTCTGGACGTGGTGGCCCTGCGCTACTTCAACGTCTACGGCCCGCGCCAGCGCCCCGACTCGATGTACGCCGCCGCGGTACCGATCTTCATCCGCCGCCTGCTGGACGGCAAGGGCGTGACCATCTACGGCGACGGCGGCCAGACCCGCGACCTGATCAACGTGCGCGACGTGGTGCGCGCCAACCTGGTCGCCTCCGAGCACCCCGCCGCGCCCGGGCAGATCTTCAACATCTGCACGGGCATCGAAACCCGCATCATCGACCTGGTGGAAGTCCTCCAGGATTTGTTCCCCTCCGCACCTGCGCCGATCTTTGCCGAGCCGCGCGCGGGTGACATCTACCGCTCCATCGGCTCGCCGCAAAAAGCCGCCGACCTGATCGGCTTCCGCGCCGAGGTCACGCTCGACCAGGGCCTCAAGGAAGCGGCCGAGTGGATGCGCGCAGAAAAGAATTAACTCACCACAGAGCCCACGGAGCTCACTGAAACCTTTTTTCAGTGTTCTCTGTGGTGAACTGAAGCATGCCTTCCGAAAAATCCCGACCTCACGTTCGTAATCGATTCGTCCTTGTGGGCGATGTGGCCCTCATCCTGATCGCGGTGCTGGGCAGTTTTGCCTTGCGCCTGGACGTGAGTCAACTGCCGTACTACTTCCCCGCCGCGTTGATGATGTGTGTTGTGGCGCTGGCAGTGAAGATTCCCACCTACTACTTCTTCGGCCTTTATCGCCGTCTGTGGATTTACGCCAGCACGGGCGAACTGCGCCTGATCACCTTTGCCGTCACGACCGCCTCGGTGCTGACCTCGGGCGTGATGCTGATCCTCATCACGACGGGCATTCTCTTCCCTGGCATGCCGCGCTCCGCGCTCGGTATCGACTGGCTGTTCTCGCTGGTGTTGATCGGCGGCTCGCGCTTCGCCTTGCGTCTGCTCTCGGAGCAGGCTGTCGGTCATGCGGACAAGGGTAGGCACGCGCTCATCATCGGCGCAGGCGATGCGGGTGCGCTGGTGGTGCGCGAATTGCAGCGCTCCTCGCTGCTCAACTTGACCCCCATCGGCTTCCTCGACGACAACCCTGCCAAACAGCACCACGAAATTTACGGCGTGCGCGTCATCGGCAAGATCTCCGACCTGCCTGCCGTACTCGACAATCGCCAGGTGGACGAGGTCATCATCGCCATCCCGTCCGCGCCGGGGCGGGTGGTGCGCCTGGTCACCGATGTGTGCCGTCTCAAGGGCGTGCCGTCGCGCACCATGCCTGGCATCTACGAACTGCTGGGCGGCAAGGTCAACGTCAGCCGCTTGCGCGAAGTGGACATCACCGACCTGTTGCGCCGCGACCCGGTGCGCGTCAACGATGAGCAGGTGGGCCAGGCGCTGGAAGGTAGGCGCGTGCTGGTCACGGGCGCGGGCGGATCGATTGGCCGCGAATTGTGCCGTCAGATCGCGCGCCGCAATCCCAGCCAGTTGATGCTGCTCGGTCACGGCGAGAACAGCATCTTCGAGATCCTGCTCGAACTGCGCGAGGACTATCCCGACCTGAGCCTGATCCCGCTCATCGCCGACATCCGCGACCGCGAGCGCATCGTTTCGATCTTCGACGCGCATCAGCCGCAGGTCGTCTTCCACGCCGCCGCCCATAAGCACGTCCCACTGATGGAGGCGAATCCCACCGAGGCGGTGACTAACAACGTTATCGGGACCAGCCACCTGGTCCAGATCGCCGCCGAGCATCACATCCAGCGCTTCGTGCTGATCTCCACCGACAAGGCGGTCGAACCCTCCAGCGTCTACGGCGCGACCAAACGCATGGCCGAGATGCTCGTGCTGGATGCGGCGCGCCAGTCGGGTCTGCCGTTCACGGTGGTGCGCTTCGGCAACGTGCTGGGCAGCCGTGGCTCGATCATCCCGCTCTTCAAATCGCAGATCGCGCGCGGCGGCCCGCTGACAATCACGCATCCCGACATGCGCCGCTTCTTCATGACCATCCCCGAGGCCGTTTACCTCGTGCTGCAAGCCGCGTCGATGGGGCAGGGCGGCGAGACTTTCGTGCTCAACATGGGCGAGCCGATCCGCATCGTGGACCTGGCCGAGGACCTCATCCGCCTCTCGGGCCTCGAACCCAACCGCGACATCGAGATCGTCTTCACGGGCACGCGCCCGGGCGAGAAGCTGACCGAGGAATTGTGGGAGGTGGGGACACCGCTTCAGCGCACGCCTCACCCCGACATTTTCCGCCTCGCCTCCTCTGAACCTTTAGGTGGCTCCCGTTTAAAATCAGCCGTGGACTCGCTCCAGGCCGCCTCCCGCCAAACCGACATCCCCGCCCTGATCCGCATCCTGGACGAGTTGATCCCTGGCGCCTCTCTCCACGAAATCCAATCCCAGCCTGTGCTGGATGACTCTTCGCTCACATAATCTTCGCGCTGAGCGGAGTGAGCCGTCAGGCGAACGCAGTCGAAGCACACTTATAAAAATATCCATGCCTGAAGTAACCTTCTCCCAATGGCGCGACTTCGTCGTCGCCCACCCCGACATCCACTTGCTACAAACTGCCGAATGGGGCGAGCTTAAATCCGCCTTCGGTTGGACTCCTGTGCGCATTATCAGTGGTGATGCGGGTGTGCAGATTCTATTCCGCAAGTTGCCACTGGGATTCACGATAGGCTACATTCCGAAAGCGGATAGTGGGAAGTGGGGAAGTGGCATCTGGCGCGAGATCGATGCCGTTTGCAAAAAACATCGCGCCATCTTCTGCAAACTCGAACCCGATGCCTGGCAGGATTCCCCTCTCTCATTGGGAGAGGGTCCATGGTCCACGGTCAGTCCACACAACATCCAACCTCCCCGCACCATCACCCTCGACATCTCGGGCAGCGAAGACGACATCCTCGCCCGCATGAAACAGAAGACGCGCTATAACGTGCGCCTGGCCGAGAAGAAGGGCATCACCGTCCGCGCCTGGGATGATCTCGACGGTTTCCATCAGATGATGCAGGTCACGGGCGGACGCGACGGCTTTGGCGTGCATTCGCTCGAATATTATCGCCGCGCCTACGAACTCTTCCACCCGACGGGCATGACCGAACTGCTCGTGACCGAATACGAGGGCAAGCCATTGGCAGCGCTGATGGTCTTCGCGCGCGGACGGCGCGCCTGGTACGTCTACGGCGCGTCCAACGATCAGGAACGCAATCGTATGCCGACCTATCTGTTGCAATGGGAAGCCATGCGCTGGGCCCGCTCCCACGGCTGCACAGAATATGACTTGTGGGGTGTCCCCGACGAAGACGAACCCAAGCTCGAAGCCGAATTCGAATCCCGCCACGACGGCTTGTGGGGCGTGTACCGCTTCAAGCGCGGCTTCGGCGGTTCACTGAAACGCGCCATGCAGGCAGTGGATCGAGTCTATAATCCATTGGCGTATTGGGCATATTTGAAGTTTATTGGGAATCGTGAATCGTGAGTCATTCATTCTGGAATCAAATTATCTCTGCGCTGCCCAACCCGCACTTCCTGCAAACCTACGAGTGGGGACAGGTCAAGGCCAAGTATGGGTGGACTCCGCTGTACGCCGTCTGGGGCGCGAACGGCGAATTTAAAGTTGAAACGAATCCTGAGCTATTTTCTGCTGTCCACTCACCAATCGTCGCCGCTGCTTTAATTCTCAAAAAATCTGTCATCCGCCGCGGCTTTGCGGCCCGCCTGTCGATCCTGTACGCGCCGAAAGGTCCGCTGATGGATTGGGAGGATGCGTCCCTTCGCAAGCGTGTCCTGAACGACCTGCAATCCTTCGCGAAGAAGCAGGGCGCCATCTTCTTCAAACTGGACCCCGACGTGGTGTTGGGAACGGGTGTCCCCAACAGCGACGGCGACTCCGTCCTTAGCGGCGGGCAAGAGGTGATGTCCGAGTTGAAGGGGCGCGGCTGGGTCTTCTCCGCGGACCAGATCCAGTTCCGCAACTCGGTGCTGATCGACCTGCGTCCCGCCGAGGACGAGATGCTGGCACGCATGAAGCAGAAGACGCGCTATAACGTCCGCCTGGCGGAGAAAAAAGGCGTTACCGTGCGCGTAGGCAAGCTGGAAGATTTGGGGATGCTCTATCGCATGTACGCCGAAACCTCCGTCCGCGACGGCTTCGTCATCCGCGATGAAGGTTATTACCAGACGGTCTGGAAGCTGTTCATGCAACCCGACGTCCAAGGTCAACCGTCCACGGTCCCGTTGATCGCCGAAGTGGACGGTGAACCCGTCGCCGCGATTTTCCTGTTCTTATTCGCAGACCGCGCGTATTACGTCTATGGCATGTCGCGGGAAGCGCATCGTGAGAAGATGCCGACCTACCTGTTGCAGTGGGAAGCCATGAAGCGTGCCAAGGCTGCGGGCTGCACCGTCTACGACTTATGGGGTGCGCCCGAGGTCTTCGACGAAAGTGACTCGATGTGGGGTGTGTATCGTTTCAAGGAAGGACTGGGCGGGGAAGTCGTGCGCACGCTCGGGGCGTGGGATTATGCGCCGAATGCGTTGTGGTACAAGTTGTACGCCGAGGTCATGCCGCGTCTGTTGGATGTGATGCGTTCAAGAGGCAGGGAAAAGACAAAACAAACGCTCGGAAATTAAACCGCGAAGACGCGAAGGGCGCGAAGATTCTTTGAGGAAGAAGAAGGAGGAAAGGTGTCTCAAGATTTGGAAGCAATTGGCAGTGATGTGGTAGACTGCGCCGTCAAGGTGCATCAGGCATTGGGTCCTGGATTGTTAGAGTCAGCATATCAATATTGTCTGGCACATGAATTAAAAAAACGGAACAGGCGGGTGTTCACAGAAGTGACTTTGCCCATCATGTACGATGGTCAAATTCTTGATGCTGGTTATCGCATCGACATGTTGGTCGATGATCAGGTCATTGTTGAAAATAAGGCTGTTGATGCAATGCTCCCAATCCATGAAGCGCAGATCATCACCTACCTGAAACTCAAAGATATTCACCTGGGCTACCTGCTCAACTGGAATGTGAAACTCATGAAATACGGCATCCGGCGTGTCGTTTATAATTTGCAAGGCCCAACCCCCTATCCCAGCCGCAAATTTTAACCGTTTTTCTCCTTCGCGTTCTTCCCCCCTTCGCGGTTCAAAAAAAGGATTTTCCATGAAACCCATCCCCCGTG
Source organism: uncultured Anaerolineales bacterium (assembly GCA_937928015.1). GTDB lineage: Bacteria > Chloroflexota > Anaerolineae > Anaerolineales > Villigracilaceae > JACPVF01. The sequence continues at coordinate 18,407 of CALFXA010000101.1, forward strand.
CTCATTTTGCTCATCTGCCTACACCCATCGAGGAATTGCCACGTCTGTCCGCCTTCCTCAACGGCCCGCGGATTCTCGTCAAGCGCGATGACCAGACAGGACTGGCTTTCGGTGGGAACAAGACCCGCAAGCTGGAGTTCCTTGTGGCGGAGGCGCAGGAGCAGGGCGCGCGGACGTTGATCTCGGCGGGGGCGATCCAGTCGAATCATTGCCGTCAGACGGCGGCCGCAGCGGCGCGCTTCGGCCTGGAATGCATCCTCGTGCTGACGGGCGATGCGCCGTCCCAGCCCTCGGCTAACTTTTTACTCGACCAACTCTTCGGCGCGCAGATCGTCACGGTCAGCGACCGCAAGGACCGCGACCGCATCTTGCAGGAAACCTTCGACAACACAGTTGCGGCAGGCAAGAAACCCTACCTCGTCCCCTACGGTGGCTCCAGCCCGACGGGCGCGCTCGGTTATGCCTTTGCCATGCAGGAATTGATGGAGCAAAAGGTCCACCCCGACTGGATCGTTTTTGGGACCTCTTCAGGCGGCACGCACGCGGGACTGGTACTGGGTCAGCGGGTATTTGGCTTCAAGGGGAAAGTGCTGGGCATCAGCATCGATGAGAACGAGGACTGGCTCAAGTCGCATGTCTCGGCGCTGGCCTCGGATGCCTCGGAGAAGATCGGCGAGCGCATCCAGTTCACGCCCGAAGATGTCCTCGCCACGGATGCATATTGCCAGGCGGGCTATGGCGTGCTGACCGACGCCGAGCGCGAAGCCGTGAAGTTGTTCGCAAAATACGAAGGCCTGCTGGTGGACCCCGTCTACACGGGCCGCGCCGCGGCGGGCATGATCGACCTGATCCGCAAGAGGGTCTTCAAGAAGGATGAGACCATCCTGTTCTGGCACACGGGCGGACAGCCCGCGTTGTTTGCGGAGAAATACGAGAAGGCGTTGTTGTAATTGACATGGGCGACCCGTCGGGTCGCCCATGCATTATTCGATGCAGGTTCTCGTCAACGACGGACCGTCGTACACGTCACACCCTACAGATTCGTTCTGTTCCATCAAAAGATCATCGTACAACCTGGAGAGCGTCACCGCGCCCCAGCCGTTTTCGCGCATCCAGAGGTAGGCGCCCACGCTGGTGTGATAGTCATCCGTGCGGATGTGCAGCAGGATGACGTCGCCATTGCGGGCTTTGGGCACGGTGTACTTGACCACGTCCGCGGGATTCCCGCCCCAGCCCGTGGACCACATGGTGTTGACCAGCCCGTTCTCGCGGCAGACCGCGTCGAACGAGGGCGAGAGTGAACCGTAGGTCGGACGGCCGAATCGCACCGTGGGGGTGAGGCCCAGCACCTGAGTCAGCGCGCCCAGCCATTTCTTGTAATCTTCGAGCGCCGCCTCGTTGGACATCACACCAAAGTTGGTGTGTTCCCACGAGTGATAGCCGATCTCGTGACCCTTGTCGTAGAAACGCTTCCAGATGCCAGGATCTTTTTCCTCGTTGCTGAGCAGGGCCACGCCCACGGGGAAGAGGTTGATCTTGAATTCTGGATACTCATCGAGCAGCTTTTCCAAATCCTGCATGCGCTTGACGAGGTAGCAGTCGTCGTAGCTCAGGTTGACATAACGGTGGCGGCTCGAGCCGCGATAGATAAGGGGCGCCGCCTCGGCCTCTTGTGCGGAGGCTGCCGCCAGTCCAGAGGCGGAAGCCGCCAGCAGGCCCGCTCCCGTCAGCTTCAAGAAATCCCGTCGCGTCAGATTCATTTCATCATCCGCTTGCGGCTCAAGGTGAACACGCCGATCAAAATCCAGGCGGCGTTCAACCCGAGCGATGGATAGGCACGCCAGTAGAAGGTGTTGATGACCAGCAGGATGCCCGCCACGATGTTCATGCTTTGATACGAGAGCGAATCGCCTTCGACTTTTTTGATCGAGACGAGGTAATAAGCGATGAGATACAGGATCGTGCCGACCCAACCGAGCAGATCCATGAACGCGGGCTGACTCACGACAGGACCTCCACGCTCATCCCGACCTCAAGCCTGCCCTCGTTTAACGGGATGACGTTCTGCCCAAACATGGCTCCATTGGGCTGTTTGCGGAAAGTGTTCAGCGTTTTGAGCGGTTCCTTGCTCTGGACGAGGGTGTCCTTATCGATGGTGGTGACCACGCAGCGCGCGCATGGCTTGACGACCGCCAACTCCACGCTGCCGATGCGGATGCGCTTCCACGTATCTTCGACGAAGGGCTCGCCGCCTTTGACCACCACGTTTGGGCGGAAGCGGTTCATCGGCACGGGCGTTTCGAGTCGGGCGTTGAGGTCGGCCAGGCCCTCTTCGGAGGCGATCAGGATCGGGTAACCATCGGCGAAGCCCGTGTGATCGTCGGGGTGGACGGCATGGTCGGCACTGACTTTGCGGATGTAGCCATCCGCGATGTGGACGAGGCGCACGGGCGCGTCGAGCCAATCGGAGAACCATTGCGCGGCTTCCTCACCCTGGTCCACGGCCTGCACGCCTTGGCTCTTCCAGATGTCCACGGGGACGGTGAGGCCCGAGCGCTGGACATTTAGACGCAGCGAGTCAAAGTTCGGCGCAGAAAGAGTCAGGCGGTTGCCGTCGAGGGTGGGCGTGACCAGGGCCAGCTTGGGATATTCGCGCTGGGTGAGGAATTCGCCCTCGGGGGTGACCAGCATCATGCGGCGGTCGTCGCGCAGGCCCATGCGTTCCACCTCCCAGGCGGGAACTTCGAATCCGCGGCAGGCCTTGATGGGGTAGTAGATAAGGTTCGATAAGGTAATCATGGATGCAATTCTATCAAACCCCTTCAACGACCACGGCTTTCGAGCGGGCGTACTGGTGACGCAAGGCGCGCGCCTCGCTATATTCGGGTGAGTTGATCCAGGCCTTAGCGCGCTCGGCACTTTCGAACTGGATCACCACCAGGCGCGACGGCGACCAGTCGCCTTCGAGGGTCTCGGCCTGTCCACCGCGGACGATGTACTTTCCGCCGTACAGGGCCACCGTCGGCGCGGCCAGGGCTTTGTACCCCTCGTAATTGACGGGGTCCGTCACTTCGATGTCAAGGATGATATAAGCGGTCATGATTCCTCCAGAGGCGGGGTAAGTTGAAATTCGTTGTGGACGGTCTCGATGTTTGCCGCCTTGAGAAAGCTCAAGGCATTTTCGTCGGCGCGATAGGCATGGCTGTAGACGATGCGCGTGATGCCCGCGTTGATCAGCGCCTTGGTGCAGTTGATGCAGGGCAGGTGGGTGACGTAGCAGGTCGCGCCGCGGGTCGAGACGCCGTGCAGCGCCGCCTGGATAATGGCATTGGTCTCGGCATGGATGGTGCGCACACAGTGACCGTCCACCATCAAGTGGCCGACTTCGTCACAGTGATCCTGCCCCGCGGGTGAGCCATTGAAGCCCGTGGTCAGGATGCGCTTGTCGAGCACCAGCACGCAACCCACGAAGGCACGGTCACAGGTGCTGCGCTCCGAGACGGCGAAGGCGATCTTCATGAAATACGAGTCCCAATCAGGGCGCATGGCTACCTCTAAAAATTTGGTGAATTTTACCTGCTTTGCCCCCGTACTCGCTGAGAATTACCTGAGTTTACGGATGCGGGCCGCATAGGCGATCTGTTCCACTTCGGGCAGACGCATGGAGATTTTCTGGCGCGAGACCTGGAACGCGCGCATCTTTTCGACCTGGCTTTCAAAAAACGGCATACCAGGCGCATAACATAGGCTGGAACCTGTCGGCAGGCTGTTGAGGATCTTCATGCACAATTGCGCGAACTTCTCGATGCTGGCGGGTTGGTGCAGATACGAATAGATAAAGTGCGTCGAAAGCGATTGATGCGCCAACACTGTGCCCCACGGCTGGCTGGCATAATCGAACTCGAACCAGTCGCTGCGGAAGAAGAACGGCCCTTCGGGCGCAAGCCGGTCCACGCCGTAGGCGGCGACCTTCCGTTCGCGCAGATACTTTACCAGCGTTCCGTTCGTTCCGCAGCCGAGGTCCAGCACAGGTTCGACCAGTTCATGGAGGCCCACTCCCAGCACAGCCAGTTGAAATCCTGCCGAGTATTCCTCACATGGAACGGTCCGCAGCAGCGGGTTGGCGCGCAGGTCATTGTCCTGATAGGTGACGCAATACGAAGCCATGATCAGACACAGGCGTTCGTGGTGCACTTTGAGCACGCCGACCATTTCAATCTGTAATTCTGCCTGGCTTCCGCTCCTCTGCAGCGCAGCCCGAATCTGCTGCATGAAATCGGCATATTCGGACTTCAATAATTCATCATACTCCGCCGTGAAATTGACGAATTGATTGCGTTCATAGGTGTAGCGCTTGGTCGAGTCGATGCAATGCGCGACCAGCTCCTCGACGGATTCGGGCTGACCGAGATACTCGATGATCCCGTCACGTTGGGAGAACATGAATCCAACCTGTTCCTCTGCAATGGTGTGGAACAGCGAATTGGAAAAAATGTAATCGCCAAGTTCCAGGTTGGCATTGGATCGAAAGCGTTGGGTGATGGATGCCAGCAACCAGTTACGCAGGTCGGCTTGTTTCATGTCGGGAGATTCTAACATCGATGGCCACAGATCCCTGATGCAGGACACGCAATGGGTTGATCTCGATCTCCGCTATTTCTTCGTTTTGTATCGACAGATGCGAAAGCTTGACCAGCGCATCGGCGACCGACTCTTCATCCGCAGACGGGATGTTGCGGAAGCCGCGGAGTTTTCTTCCCGCCCAGGTCTTGCGGAGCATCTCCCGCGCTTCGGCCTGGTCCAACGGCGCCAGGCCGAAGGCCACATCCTTGAGCCCTTCCACCTCCACGCCGCCTGAGCCGACCATCATCAACGGGCCGAATTGCGGATCACGCACCATGCCGACGATGACTTCCTGCCCCTGGGGAATCTGCCGCTGCAAATGGACACCGTCGATGTGCGCCTCGGGCTTGGCCGCGCGGACGCGCTCCAGCATGCGTGCATATCCATCGCGGACCTGGGTTGGGTCCTGCAAATTCAGCATCACCCCGCCCACGTCGGACTTGTGCGAGATGTCGGGCGAGGCGATCTTCATCACCACGGGAAAGCCCAATTCTTCGGCGAGGGTAGCGGCTTCATCAACGTTGTGCGCCAGTCGAATGGGCGCGGTGGGAATGTTGTATTCGAGCAGGAGATCATCGATGGAACCGCGAAGCCAAGAACGCGGAGGAATCCTTTGCGGCTCGTGTCTTTGGCGGTTAAGAAATTCCGCGCGGTGGGAAAGCGTACCCAGCGCGGATGCGGCTCGCTCGGGGAAGGGGTAGGTGGGAACCTGTGAATTTTCAAACCTGGAGCGAGCCGTTTCAACCAGCGTGGAACCTATCAAGGCCACCACCACGGGTTTGTCCGCGGCGCGGATTAGCGGAATCACGGCTTCGGCGATGTTCTCGGCCTTGAACATGGGTGGCGGCGGCAGAATGACCATCACGCCGTCCACGGCTTCGTCTGCCAGCAGGTGGCTGAGGCAGGTCGCATATTGGGCGGGCGAGGCCGAAGCCAGCATGTCCACGGGGTTGTGGACGGAGGCCGCAGAGGGCAGATTAGCGGATAGGGCCACTCGCGTGGAGTCGCCCAACGAAGCCAGGGTCAGGCCGTGATGTTCGAGGGCGTCGGCGGCGATCACGCCTGGCCCGCCCGCGTTGGTCAGAATCCCAATCCGCTTTCCGCGTGGCAGCGGATAACTCTCCAGGGCGCGTGCCCAGTCGAACATCTGCTCGGTGGTCTCGGCGCGCAACACGCCCGCCTTGTCGAAGGCCGCGTCGAAGGCGGTGTCGGAGGCGGCCAGCGCGCCCGTATGCGAGGCGGCGGCTTTTTGCCCCGCTTCGAAACGGCCGATCTTGAGCGCAATGACGGGCTTTCGTTGTGTCATCTCGCTGGCAATTTGCACGAAGCGTCGTCCGTTGGCGATGCCTTCCATGTACATCACGATGACGCGGGTATGCTCGTCGGCGGCCAGCATGGGCAGCACGTCGGTCTCGTTGACGTCGGCCTGGTTTCCGAGGCTGATGATCTGCGAGAAGCCGAAGCCACCTCCATTCTGTCGGCCGCGCGCCCAATCGATGACCGCGGCGCAGAACGCGCCCGAATGGGAGATGAAACCAATATGGCCCGCCGCGGGCATGGGCGGTTGGAGAAAGGTGGTGTCGAGCGGTAGATGTGTGTCGAGCGTGCCGATGCAGTTCGGACCGAGCAGCCTGACTCCGTGCGCCCGGGCCGATTCCACGCATTGACGTTCGAGCGCCACACCCTCTTCGCCCACTTCGCGAAATCCCGAGGACATGATGATAGCGGCGTGGATTCCGCGTTGCCCGCAGGCTGCGATGGTCTGCGGGGTGGCCTGCGGCTGGACAATCAGGATGGCAAGGTCCACAGGGTCGGGGACCTGCCCGAGGTCCGTGTATAGCGGATGCTCGAACAGGACACCTGTCCGCTGGCCGACGAAATGGATCGCGCCCGCATATCCGCTCTGGACGAGGTTGCGCGCCACGCCGTACCCAAGCTTCTCAGGCGCCGTCGATGCGCCGATCACAACCACGCCGCGCGGACGAAAGAAGGGGAGCAGGGATTTGTCCATGCAGGGATTAAACCACAGATGCGGCACGGGCCCGCCTGTCAATTTTTCATGATATTATCGGGTATATTCCCAGTGAGAGGCAGAACCCGAGCGTGAAAGAGAAACAGGTAAAAATCATCCTGATTGCGGGGTATTACGGATTCGAGAACGTGGGCGATGAAGCTATCCTCAGCGCCATCCTGGCGGATCTCCGAAGACAACGCAAAGACCTTGATTTCATTGTGATCTCTTCCAATCCCGAGCGAACCCAAGCCGAACACGGGGTCCGTGCGGTGAATTGGAAGGACATCAAGGGTATGGTTGCGGTTGCTCGTGAGAGTGACCTGATCATCCTCGGCGGTGGCGGCATCTTCCAGGATTACTGGGGTGTGCCTGAAAATGCACAACTGACTCAATTTCACTGGGGCATTTCTTATTACAGTAGCGTGGCTATGTTGGCCAACCTGTTTGAGAAGCCGCTCATGATTTATTCTGTGGGCGTGGGTCCGCTGCTGACAGAAGAGGGCAAACGTCTGACTCGTCTGACCTTCGAATTGGCAGATGCGGCCACCGTGCGCGATCCTGAGTCACAGACTTTGCTCAAATCGTTGGGTGTCTCCTCCAAAAAAGTCCTGGTCAAACCTGACCCTGGCTTGAGCCTGACTCCGAACGCCAAGGACGCCTCTGCCATATTTGCCTCCGCAGGCGTGGATTTGCAGGAACGACCTGTCCTTGGCGTGTGTCTGCGTAACTGGACCGAGGGTGAGAAATCTACAGCTTGGAAACAGGAATTAGCAGCGGCTCTTGACCATTTCCTTGAGGCATATAAC
>CALFXA010000102.1 GCA_937928015.1 uncultured Anaerolineales bacterium
CTTCTTCCTTCGTCTCCATCGCGCGGATGAAAACCGAGTCCATGCCGTGCTCGCCGACCAACTCCAGGTCGGGGGCGATGCGCTGGAGTTGGGTCAGGGCGGCGAAGGCGCTGCCCAGTTCGACGTGTCCGTAAACGCCGACGCGGCCCTTGGTCACGCCCAGATCGGCCAGCATCTTCTGCGTGCCGAGCGCGTTCGCCAGGGATTGATTCCCCTCGGCTTCTTTCATTAACTCGGAAAACGGATACAGACTCATCGAGCGGATCGGCAATCCCGTCTTGGCCGCTTCGTCGCGCTCCATGTCGTTGCAGAACAGGATGGGCGTCTCGCCGCGTTTCTTGATCAGCGTTGCCCCGCTGACGTGTCCGCCGCCTGTCAGATAATACATAGGCGGGTTATGCTCCGCGCTGCCCAGCACGAGCAGGGCGTCCAGATTGCGGGCTTGCATCAAAGCATCAAGGTCTGATTTCATAAGGCTCCTTTTCTAAGCCCCGACATATCCCCTGACGTCGGAACCCTTCTATCTCAACACATTCTTCAGTCCGACCAGCAGCGCGCCTTCCTGTTCAGGCAGCACGGTACGCGGGTCGATCAACACGCGGTCTTCTTCGGTGCGGGCGACGATGGGCGGATGTTGCATCCGCAATTTCTTGAGAACTTTATCGGGGGATCTGACGTCCAGGGCGAGGACGAAGGTCGGGAAGGATTCGCCTGGCAGGCTGCCGCCGCCGACGGTGGATTCCGCTTCGATGACGTCCCCCTGCCCCAGCGTTTGCCGCCACGCCTCAGCCCGACCCTGGACCTGCTTCAACGTCAGCGACATCATGCGCCAGATGGGAATCTCGCGCTCGGCCTCATCCTTGAGATAATGCAGCAACGTGGCGGTCAGGCCCGCGAGACAACTCTTGTCCGCGCGGACGGCGCGCGCCAGCGGATGCTTCTTGATTTTGGCGATCAGGTCGGCGCGCCCGAGGATAATGCCCGCCTGCGGACCGCCCAGCAACTTGTCGCCAGAGAAGCAGACCAGGTCCACGCCAGCCGCCAGGGATTCCTGCACGGTCGGCTCGTGGACGATGCCGAAGCGGGCCGTGTCGAGCAGCGCGCCCGAGCCGAGATCGTCCACCACGGGCACGTTGCGAACGTGCGCGGCGGCGACCACGTCAGCCAGGTCAGGTTCATCGGTGAAACCGACGATCTTGAAATTGGAACGGTGCGCGCGCATGACCAGTGCGGTCGGTTCGGCCAGCGCGGATTCGTAATCGCCCAGGTTGACGCGGTTGGTGGCACCAATCTCGACCAGCTTTGCGCCCGATTGCTTCATCACGTCGGGCACGCGGAATCCGCCGCCGATCTCGACCAGTTGCGTGCGCGAGATGACCACGCGCCTGCGGTTGGCCAGCGCAGCCAGGACGAGCATCACCGCTGAGGCATTGTTGTTGACCACCACCGCCGCCTCCGCGCCCGTCAATTTTTGCAGGATGGATTCGGCGTGAATCAAACGCGAGCCACGTGCGCCCTTGACCAGATCGTATTCGAGCGTGGAATAACCGCGCGAGACGGCGTCCATGGCGCGCAGGGTCGCGTCACTGAGCGGGGCGCGCCCGAGGTTGGTGTGCAGGATCACGCCCGTGGCGTTGATGACAGGCACCAGCGTAGGCGCCGTCCATGCGGAGAGGCGGGATTCGGCCAAGGCCAGGATCTCGTCTGTCGTCGGCAGGGCAGGCTCGGGGTCCGCTTTGAAACGGGCGCGGATCTCGGCCAACTCGGTGCGGAAGGCATCCAGGGTCAGCGGTCGGCCATAGGCGGCGATCAATTCCGCTGCCAGGCGCGTCTGCAACAGGCTTTCGACGGAGGGGAGATTACGAAGATGGTTGCTCATCGCTCGGAACGGGAGGTTTCCAGCGCGCCTTTTCTCGCAGGCGAATGAGGTACTCGACCACGATCAGGCCGCCCGCCAGCCCCATCCACACATAAAGCGAGACCAGACGGCCGAGTTGCAGCCAGGCCAGGGTCGCGCCGTACACGCCCACCCATAATGCCTCGCGCACGATGACGGGCGGTTCGGCGGGCGGGTTGCTGGGAAAGCGGCGGTTGATGAGATAAGAGAACGGCAGGACGGTCCCCGTCAGCGCGAGGACGAGCAGGAAGAAGAATCCCCAGCGCGGCCAGACATAAGGTTGGGTGAAATCGAGCAACATGACCAGCCCGCCCCAGCCGACGAAGGCCATCAGCAACGCGGGGATCAGGTAGGCGCGGAAAGTGGGTTGGGAATTCATCAAGTGAATTATACCCGTGAGTCTGCCATGAGAAAGGCGCGTGGGCGTAAAAAAACACCCTGGTGACCCAGGGTGTTTCCATAATGTTCGTCAGGCTTTCTTGCGCGCCACCTCGACCGCATCGACTACTTCGGGCAGGTCGATGCCGAGGTCGTGCAGTTTCTCGACGGTCGGGATACCGTTCGCGTCCCAGCCGCGGCGCAGGTAAACGGCATCCACCAGTTTCTCGTATTGCGCCTCGCGGTAGGTGCGCAGGCGTTTCACCTTCTCCTCAGTGGACAAGCCTGTAGGATCGATCCCGACCAGACGCTGAAGTTGCTCGTCGTAGCGCTCCTGGCGGGATTCGTATTCCAGCGGAGTGACGGGACCCATCGCGCGGTACGGCGGGTAATCGTGCTTGCGGCCGACGCGTCCCATGCGCAAGGCAAAGACCTTCTGGAAGTTGTACACGCGCTCCGACTGCGACAGCAGATCCCCGACCTGGGTCGGCTTGCCCGTCACACCCTCGTGGATCCAGGTGTAGTTCTCGACGTGCTCCTCGACCTTGGCGGGTTCTTTGGTGGATTTGTTATTCTCGGGCGAGATGTCGTTCCACGGCAGCTTGCACAGTCCGTGCAGGCTGAACCAGGTGCGCCACATCGGGAAGTAGTGCAGCGCCTCGGCCTTGATCTCGAAGGTAGGCAGCAGGTTGTGGACCTGGTCCATGAAGATGAGCCAGGCCTCGTCGTGCTGGGCGCCCTTGGTGGCCAGGCCGTAACCGCCCTGCTGGGCGATGGATTCCTTGGTCAGATACTCGGACACTTCCATGCCCTTGATCTCCATGCCGATGTCGTGGACGAAGCTGGGGTCCGCGCCGTACTCGCGCACAAAGAGTTCCTTCATGTAACGCACACCCTGCCCCACGATGACGCCGAAGCCTTCGCCGCGCGCCATCTGGTGCAGCAGTTCGAGCGCGGCCGCGCCGTTGCCGAAGTTCAGTTCCAGCCCGCCCGTGAGGTCCGTGTTGAGGATGCCCGCCTCGTAGCATTCCATCGCGAAGGCCACGCTGTCGGCAAAGGAGATGGTGTCCACGCCGTAGGTGTCGCAGTAGAAGTTGAGTTCGAGCACCTTTTGCGGGTCGAAGTTGCCGATGTTCGAGCCGAGGCCCGCGGCATTCTCGTACTCGGGACCATCCACCAGCACGCACTGACCCGCATAGGGCCCCGTCTTGACGGGGAAATGGTCCACGCCGTGCGAGCAGGACATGGTGCAGCCCAGCCAGCAGCCGTCGGGCAGGCCCTGGGTGAAGGCTTCCTTCCAGACCTTCGAGTCGATCTTGTAGGTCTCGGGGTGCGAGCCGTAGCGGAAATTGTGCGTCGGCAGCAAGTCGAAGTGATCCATCACCTCGACAATGTTGGCGGTACCGACCTTGCGCATCTGGTTCTGCTTGTCGTCCAGGTCGGCAATCTCCTTGTTGATGCGCGCACCCGCCTTGCGGACCAGGGCCATGTCGGCCACGCCGTTCTTGTCGCCGCCCATGTCGGAGAAGCGCACCACGATAGCTGCAATCTTCTTGTCACGGAAGACCCGCCCGGGGCCGCCGCGTCCCGCCTGCTTGAGGCGGGCTTCCTTGCGGCGAACGTCGTACCAGGTCGAGTTGATGGCCGCGTAGCGGATGTGGTTGGCCGCCTGTCCCGCTGAGAGGACCGAGACGCCGCGTCGGCCCTTTTCGTCGCCGCCATACTTCGCGGTCAGGATGTTGCCGATCAGGTGCGAATCCTCTTCCTCGTAGGCGTACGGCTCGACGGTGACCCTGCCGTTGTCGCCGTCGATGAAGATCAGCACATCCTCTTCGGCCTTGCCCTGGATTTCGAGCGCGTCGAAGCCCGAGAACTTGAGGAAGGGCGAGAAGTAGCCGCCCACATTGCTGTCGATCACGTTTTGGGTCAGCGGGCTGAGAGTCACCACGGTGGCCTTGCCGCTGCCCGGGTAGGCGGTGATGCCGCAGATCGGCCCGTTGGCAATGACCAGCTCGTTGCGCGGGTCATCCCAGGTGGTCTCGGACGTGACCGCGTCCCACAGATCGGAAGAGCACACGTCTGAACTCCAGTCACGTGTGGATAGCT
>CALFXA010000103.1 GCA_937928015.1 uncultured Anaerolineales bacterium
GAAAAACTTGCTTCCCAACCAAATATGCATGAATTTACCAAACTATTAATTCCAAAGCTAATTCAGATTGCAAACGGTTCTCGTGATCGGGCGTTGGGGGATGATCCTGCGCTCAATTATGCGGATGCGGCAGAGGTGTTGTTTTTGATGGAGCGGTTGCCCCCCTCTGTCACTTCGTGACATCTCCCCCAAATGCGACGGTGGTGCTGTCGAATTTGGGGGAGAACATGGAATTGAGATTTTTTATGAACACCGAAAATAGATCTAAAATTTTGATTTCAAGAGCAACAGTCCCTCCCCAATTTCGACGGAGAACACGTCGAAATTGGGGAGGTTAGGAGGGGCAATATGCCACGTCCACCCAGAAGCACACCCAAAATCATGCGCCGCGCCGCCGAATTGCGCTGCGCAGAAACGCCCGCCGAAGGAAAACTCTGGGCCTATTTGCGCGACAAAAAAGTCAGGGATGTTAAATTTAGGCGCCAGCATGCCATTGGAAACTACATCGTGGATTTTTGCGCGGTTCAGGAGAAACTCATCATCGAACTGGATGGCAGCCAGCATGTGGATCAGCACGAATATGACGTAGAGAGAACAGCATATCTCGAAGCGCAGGGCTACAGGGTGATCCGCTTTTGGAATGACCAGGTGATGAAGGATATTTCAGGGGTGGTTGGGGTGATCGAGGAGGCTTTGGGCTAAAGCAGCCCCCGAGCCCCCTCCCAGCCTCCCCTAAATGCCCTGACGGGTACGCGTGCGACAAGTGCATGTCGAATTTGCCCTAAAGGATGCTCCGCACCCCTTACAGGGTGCTTCGCGAGGGGAGGGGTCATTTCTTGTAACAAAGGGATGGTTTGCTAACAGGAGTATTCTCCCCTCATTTTCGTCTCGCACGCTCTTCCGAGGCGCAAATACTCATTCACCTCACCCCCATTTTTGTCTCAGTGCTTTTCCGAGGCGCAAATACTCATTCGCCTCACCCCCCATTTTCGTCTCGGTGCTTTTCCGAGGCGCAAATACTCATTCACCTCACCCCCCATTTTCGTCTCGCATGCTTTCGCGAGGCGCAAATGCTCAATTGTCTCACCCCCCATTTTCGTCACGCTGTTTTTCGCGTGACGAAAATGGGGGGCAGGGGGGCTATTACCCAGCCAGGCGCTCCAAAACCTCCAGCAATTTGACCATCCAGGCCTCGTCCTTGTCGAAGGTGACCCAATAGGCGGACTTGCCGCCGCGCACCCCAGGCATGAAGTCGACCAGGCGGCGCGGCTCGGACCCTTCGGCGGGCGTCGGGAAACGCAGCGACACCTGCCCCCCTTCCCAACTGACAGCGGTCAGCCCGATGCTTTCGGCGCGCAGTTTGACGCGCATCTGATAGAACAGGTTCTGTACCATCTCGGGCAGGTTGCCGAAGCGGTCGCGGAACTCGGAAGCCAGCGCGTCGATCTCGGTCTCGTCGCGCAGGTCGGCAATGCGGCGATAGAGGCGCAGGCGCAGGTCCTGGTCGGGGATGTAGTTGGAAGGGATGCCGACCGCCAGAGGTAGGTCCACATTGACGGGCATGGCGATGGGTTGCAGGTTGAAGGTTGCCAGGCCCTGCCCTGCGACCAACGGGAGTGTCGAAGGGTTCGAACCTGTTGACTTGTCAACGGCCCTCAAGCGTCTGACCGCATCTGACAATAAACGCGTGTAAAGGTGGAAACCCACATCTTGAATGAAGCCGTGTTGACGCACGCCGAGCAATTCGCCCGCGCCGCGGATCTCCAGATCGCGCATGGCGATGGAGTAACCCGCACCAAGCTGCGTGTTCTCGGCGATGACCTCAAGGCGCTGCTGACCTTCCTGGGTGGGCGTCATCTTGTTATGGCGGAAGAAGTAGGCGTAGGCGCGCATCGCGCCGCGTCCGACGCGTCCGCGCAGTTGATAGAGTTGGGCCAGGCCGAAGGTGTCGGCGCGGTCGACGATCAACGTGTTGGCGTTGGGAATGTCGAGGCCCGACTCGATGATGGTGGTCGAGAGCAGGATGTCGATGACGCCCGTATTGAAGCGATGCATGACCGCCGACAGCGCGCCCTCGGGCATTTGTCCGTGACCGATGTCGATGCGCGCTTCGGGGACCAGCTTCTCCAGATGCAGGCGCATCGCGTCGATGGTCTGCACGCGGTTGTGGACGAAGAAGACCTGTCCGCCGCGTTCGAGTTCACGCAGGATGGCCTGCCGCACCAGCTTGGGCGAATACGGTCCGACGTGCGTGACGATGGGCAGGCGTTCCTCGGGCGGCGTGTTCAGGTTCGAGATGTCGCGCACGCCTGTCAGCGCCATGTAGAGCGTACGCGGGATAGGCGTGGCCGTCAGGGTCAGCACATCCACTTCAGTGCGCAGCTGCTTGAGATGTTCCTTGTGCGCCACACCGAAGCGCTGTTCCTCGTCAATGATGACTAGGCCCAGGTCTTTGAACTCCACGTCGGACGAGATTAGGCGGTGGGTGCCGATGATGATGTCCACCTCGCCCATCGCCAGCGCGAACAGAATCTCGGTCTGCTCGCGCGGGGTGCGGAAGCGCGAGAGCATTTCCACTTTGACGGGAAACGCCGCCAGCCGCTGCGTGAAGGTCTCGAAATGCTGCTGCGCCAGCACCGTGGTCGGCACCAAAATGGCGACTTGCTTGCCGTCCATTACGGCCTTGAAGGCGGCGCGCAGCGCGACCTCGGTCTTGCCGTAGCCCACGTCACCGCACAGCAGGCGGTCCATCGGGCGCGGATTTTCCATGTCGCGTTTGATGTCGGTCAGCGCGCGGATCTGGTCGTCGGTTTCGACGTAGGGGAACGAATCTTCCAACTCGCGCTGCCAGACGGAATCGGGCGCAAAGGAATACCCCACCGACACCTGCCTCCGCGCGTAGAGGTCGAGCAGGTCCTCGGCCACTTTCTGCACCGCCTCGGTGACGCGCGCCTTCTTCTCGGCCCAAGCCTGTCCGCCGAGATGGTCGAGCGCGGGCATGCCGCCGTCTGCGCCGATGTAACGGGTGAGACGGTCCGCCTGATGGACGGGCACATACAACGTGTCGCTCTTGTCATACTCGACCGCCAGGAACTCGCGCTCATGACCTTCGAGCTGACGCTGCACCAGCCCGACGAATCGCCCCACCCCGTGATCCACATGGACGACGTGATCGCCAGGCTGCAAGTCGGCATACAGCGTCTCGGGCGCTTCCGCCGCGGGCCGCTGACGGGTACGCGGCTGCGGCCGCTCCCAACCGAAGACCTCCGAGTCGGTAATGAGATATAAATCACCGAGTTGCCAGCCTTCGGAGAGAGATGCCTCCACAAATTTTGGATTGTCGCCTGGCTCGGGTCGGGCATCGCGTTGCTTCCACAAATCCTCCAGACGCGAGCGCTGACGCGAGACGATCACAACCTGCTTCTCGGCCTCGACCAGCCCCGCCAGATAATCTTCGAAGCTCTTGAGTCGACCTGCAAACCGTTCGATGTGTTGGAAGGAATCAGCCAGCGCCGTCGGCATCTCTTCGATGGTCGCGTCGCTGGGGCGTCCCAGTTCGAGCACGGGGCGGCCATGCAGGCTGTCGTACAGCTCGGACCAGGTCAGATAAGGAACAGGGAAGTCGGCAGGCAGAACGCCTTCCGCGATACTCTCGCCCTTGAAGCGCACGGCCTGAGTCTCGACCTCGTCGGCCATCGTCTCGACCAGGCCGCGGTCATCGATCAGCACCAGCGACTTGCTCGGCAGATAATCCAGCAGGCTGGCGGGCACGCCGTGTAAGAGCGGAATATGAAATTCGGACACCTGGGCGTCGGGATTGGTCGGGTCGGATTTCGAAGCATCCAGAAGCGGATTCTCGTCCGTCACGATGTACTCGCGCGCAGGCGTGACCAGCACCGCCTCCAGCTTCTCGACCGTGCGCTGGGTGGCGGGATCGAAGCGGCGGATGGTGTCGATCTCGTCGCCGAAGAAATCGAGACGCACGGGGTGGACTTCGGTCAGCGGCCAGATGTCGAGCAGGCCGCCGCGATGGGAGAACTGTCCAGGCTCAAGCACGGTGTTGACGCGCTGATAGCCGATCTCATCCCAGGAACGCAGCAACGCGTCGGGCTGGATGCGCTGTCCCGTGCTGATCTTCTTACAGGCCTTGAGATAATCGCGGCGCGGCAGGGTGCGCGTCATCAAGGCGCGCACCGAAGCGACGATGACGGGCGCGGTCTCGGCCTTCTGGGTAAAGGGTAAATGGTAATTGGCCAGCGCAGTCAGGGCTTGTAAACGTTCGCGGCGCGTGGTCACGCCCCAGGCGGCCTGCTCATAGAAGAGCGGATTCGGCTCCGCGAACAGATAGCGCGGCGACTTGAGCCAGAATCCCAGCTCGTCGAACATCGCCAGCGCATGATCAGCGCGGTCGGTGACCAACACGATGGGCTGGTTCAAGTCCGCGTGCAGGGCGGCCAGCACGGGCAGCCGCGCCGAGCGATGCAGGCTGAGCGCGGGCGTGGACCTACCCGACTGGGCATCCGTCAACAAGGATTTATATGGAGACAGGTTTCGAATCGATTCAAGGAGTGTGCGCATGGAATTTTATAGAAGTATGTTATCAAGGCGTAACGCGGCCGAGAAGCAATTCGGTTTCGCCAGAAGATTTCACAATACCCATTTGGCTTAATGAATCGAAAACTCTCATCGCTGCCATTTTGAATTCATCGAATTGTCGATCAGTCTCATCTGGAATCAAAGCGGAAGACATAAGGGAATCCAGAAACTGTTCCCAAGTCAAGGAGAAATCAAAAACAAACAACATTTTTTGGAAATCCTCATTCCCATAATAAAAGTTCATTGGTGGACGGGAAATGAGCCTGGATGGTTCTGGCTTCGAAAACCTTTCGAAAAGCGTTCCAACTTCCTTTCCATAAACAGCATCCGTGCCGTAATTGCGCAAGATCGCCAACCAGCCCGAAGGCTTTAAGATCCGCAAGAATTCCTTCCGTGCTCCCTCAGGCTCGAACCAGTGAATCGCCTGCCCAACCGTGATCAAATCCACGGAAGCGGACAGCAAGGTTGTTTCTTCCGCACTGGCAGCCAGCACCTGACAGGTTGATTTTCCTTTAAAAGCCTTCTCGGCCAGCGCCCGCATTTCCTTTTCCGGCTCGATCATGTGGACCATGTCTACTTTGTCTACAAAGTGCTTTGCAACAAACCCAGGCCCTGCACCAATATCAGCTACGACTGTTTGGGGAGAAATGCCAGTCACATTCCATATCGCAGCAATGGCCTCCGCAGAATAATCCCAACGATATTTTGCGTAATATTCAGCCTTGGAAGTGTAAAGACTGCTCACACTGTACACACTTTCTGAATGGTATTGCTAGTCGATTGCCGAACCGTTGAACTTATTCATGGACGCATTCAGCCCCTTGACCACGAACTCCAGCGCGGCGTCGGCGGCGTGGTCGAGGACATCAGACAGGAGTTTGACCTCGTCTTTCGAGAAATCCTGCAGCACATAAGCGGCTGGGTCCATGCGGCCAGGCGGACGGCCGATGCCGATACGCAGGCGCGGAAAGTCTCTCGTGCCGAGGCGCTCGATGGTGGAGGCCATGCCGCGCTGTCCGCCCGCGCCGCCCGAGGCGCGAATGCGAATGGTGCCGAACGGGATGTCGAGGTCGTCGGAGAGTACCATCAGGTTGGTGAGCGGGACCTTGTAGAAGTGCGCCAGTCCCTGCACGGATTGACCCGAGAGGTTCATGAAGGTCTGCGGCTTGGCGAGGATCAGCTTGCGTTCTTCGTGCGTCGCCGTGACAACGATGGCCTTGGACTGCAACTTCATGCCGCGTGCGTTCAGGCGCACAACCAGACGGTCAATGACCATGAAGCCGACGTTGTGACGGTTGTCTTTGTATTCACGGCCAGGGTTGCCCAGGCCGACGAGGAGGAAGGGATCGATTGCCATGTGTGTTGTCGAGTATCAGGGGGTGGATGTCAGATTAGTTGCGGCGGAGACGGAGGAAGAGTCCCAGTACGACGAACAGAGCCAGAGCCAATAGCGCACCGCGCATGAGGTAGAAGTTGATCTGGTCCACGCGGAGGGCGGCAGGGTTGGCGGGCAACGGCGCGGGCGTGGGTCCGCTGGGGGAAACGGGAACAGGCGTAGCCGTCGGCTCGGGCGCGGATTCGACCACCAGCGGCGCCTCTTCCGTAAAAGCAGGAATCTCTTCCGCAGGTTGGATAGTCGCAATCGTAGGCGTGGAGGTCGAGGTGGCGGGCGGAGCGCTGTTCCGTACCTGCAAACCCGTCACGGTGAAATCCTGGAAGGTGCCATCCTGCGAGTAGACACGCAGGCGTAGGCTGTATTCGCCGTCGCTGATTTGGGTCGTGTCCCAGGCGGCCAGGGTGGACTCCTGCACGGGCTGGGTCAGCCGCGCGAGCGGAAACCAGGTGCCCGTCGGGTCGGCGGCGTAGGCGAAGGTCAGTTCGGCGGAGGCGAAGTTGGGCGCATCCGCTGTGCCGATGACGGAGACCTGCCCGCTCAGGGTCTGGCCCGCCACGGGTGCGGAAATGGCAGGAGCGCCCTGCTGCAGGGCAAAGACCAGCAAAAAGGCCTGAAGAACGCTGAAGAGTCGCATAGGTCGAACAGGCAAGTCTATCACGAAGGAAAAGGCGGGTCAACTTTTTCGGGTTTGGCAATGGAAATGCTTCCGAAGTCCGTCTGGACTATGGTAAACTAAGACAGAAATCTTCCCAGGAGACCGTTTTATGGCAAAATCCAGATCCGAGCAAATGGTTGACCGCCTGCGATCCATGCAGGCTTCCGCGCCCGATATCGAAGCCTCAGCCGTCGTGTCGGTGGACGGATTAATCATGGCCTCAGCCCTTCCGCAGGAAGTGGAAGAAGACCGCGTCTCGGCCATGTCGGCGGCCATGCTCAGCCTGGGCGAACGCATCTCGGGCGAGTTGGGACGCAAAGGCCTGGAACAGGTCTACATCAAGGGCAATGCAGGCGCCATCGTGCTGACCTCCATCGGTGAGGAAGCCGTGTTGACCGCCCTGGGCCGTCCCGATGCCAAGCTGGGCTTAATCTTCCTCGAAATGCGCCGGGCCGCAGAAGACCTGGTCAAGTTAGTCGGATGAAGCGGTACAAAGTTCTCAGGTAGTTGAAAAGAAGGAATCCCCGATGGGGAGGGCCGAAACGCCCTCCCCATCGACTTTGTTAACGACATGAGAGGTGAAACATGACGACCAAATATTTATTTTTTACGGGCGGCGTAGTCAGCTCGGTCGGCAAGGGCGTGACCGCCGCGGCGACAGGCCTGCTGCTCAAGGAACGCGGCTTCAAGGTGGCCGTGCAAAAGTTGGACCCCTACATCAACGTGGACCCCGGGACGATGAGCCCGTACCAGCACGGCGAGGTCTACGTGCTGGACGACGGCGCAGAAACCGACCTGGACCTGGGTCACTACGAACGCTTCATCGACATCCGCCTGAGCCGTGTCAGTAACTTCACCACGGGCCAGGTCTACGCCGAGGTCATCTCGAAGGAGCGTCGCGGCGACTACCTGGGCGGCACCATCCAGGTCATCCCTCACATCACCAACGAGATCAAGCGGCGGGTCGGGCTGGCGGCCAAAGAGACGGGCGCGGAGATCGTCATTTTGGAGATCGGCGGCACGGTCGGCGACATCGAGTCGCAGCCGTTCCTCGAAGCGCTGCGCCAGCTCCGCAACGAGGTGGGACGCGAGAACTGCCTGTTCATTCACGTCACCTGGTTGCCGACCATCGGCGCGACGGGTGAGATGAAGACCAAACCCACCCAGCATTCGGTGGCGGCCCTGCGCTCCATCGGCATCTCGCCCAATTTCATCATCGCCCGCGCCGACGATTCCATCGACGAGAGTCTGTGCGAGAAGATTGCCCTATTCTGCGACGTGGAAAAGAAGGCCGTCATCCCGATGGAGACAGCGGGCGTGTTGTACGAGGTCCCGCTGATGTTGGAGAAGCGCGGCGTAGGCGACCTGATGCTCGAAAAGCTCGGCCTGACCGCCAAGCAGAAACCGAACATGAAACCGTGGGAGAAACTGGTGGCCGAGGTCCGCAAGCCCAAGCCCACGGTCAAGATCGCGCTGGTTGGCAAGTATGTCGAATTGCAGGACGCCTACATGTCGGTGCGCGAGGCGGTCAAGCACGCCGCGCTGGCTAACGGCGTGGAGGTCGATCTCGCCTGGGTCCATTCGGCCGACCTCGAAAAGGACAAAGGCTGGGACGTGGTGCAGAGCGCCGACGGCGTCATCGTGCCTGGCGGTTTCGGCTCGCGCGGCATCGAGGGCAAGATCCTGGCGGCGCGCTACGCCCGCGAAAAGAAGGTCCCCTACCTCGGGCTGTGTCTGGGGATGCAGGTGATGTGCGTGGAATTTGCCCGCAACGTGCT
>CALFXA010000104.1 GCA_937928015.1 uncultured Anaerolineales bacterium
GGAGGTCTTCAAGGATCAATTCCGTGAAGCCCGTGACTGTGGTCAGCGGATTGTTCAACTCGTGCGCGATGCCCGCTGCCATCTCGCCAACGGCGGCAAGCTTGGCAGCCTGGATAAGGCGATTCTCGGCGGCGCGCTGGGCGTCCATGCGAGCCTTGAGTTCCACCTGCGTCTGTCGCAACTGGCGGACAGTGGATTGCAGGCGGCGGTACTGGTCCGAATTGGAGATGACCGCTGAAAGGATACCCGCCAGCGACTCGATGGCCAGCAGGTCGTTAGCGGTGAAGGAGTTGGGCTGGGAGCTTTCGATGTCGATGATGCCGAAGACGCGCTCCTGATCGCGCAGGGGCACGCAGATTTCCGAGGCGGCGCTCCACCCAGGCAGGGCCTGATAGTTCGGGTCCTGGCGGGTGTCGTTGACCAACATGCTTTCCCCCGTGGTGAAGACGTGTCCCGTGATGCCCGTGAAGATAGCCAGATCGCGCTCGCCTACGATCTTGCGGATGGTATCGCCATGCTTACCGCCGAAGCCGCGGATGAGTTCGTTCTGCTCACGATCCTCGAAGACCACGGCGGCCAGCTCATAGCCGAAGTACTGCGCCAACAGATCGGCGGTGATCTGCGCCATTTCCTGCAAATCATGCAAACCAATCACCTGTTGAACCATCTCGTGGATCAAGCCCAGACTGCGGGCGCGACCCTCAGCCTCCTCGCGCAGGCGTCCGTACTCGGCCAACCCCGCCAGGTGACTAGCAACCACCACCATGAGATTCTCGTCGTATTGGCTGAACGCTTCGGGGCGCGGACTCTCGATATGAATCGAGCCGATCACCTGTCCGCGATATCGGAGCGGCACAGCCATGACCGAGCGCGCGTTTTCATGCAGGATGGGCAACCCGCTGGCGAAGGTATCCGCACGCACGAGACGGGCCTTCTTCAGGAACGGCGCGATGGGATGATTCGCAAGCGGTTTCATGCGCGCCGCCAGTCTGCGCTCGCGGCTGCGGAACTCGCGCACCATGCGCCCGTCGATGGAAAGCAGGAAGAGCGCAACCATCTCGGTGCCAAAGGTGCGCGCCAGCAGGTCGAACACGCGGCGGGCGATCTGGTCCAGGTTTTGGGCGGAGGAAATGGTCAGCGCAAAATCGTTCAACATGCCGAGGCGGCGCAGGTGGGCGCTCAGCTCGGAGAAGGTGGCCGCCACTTCCACCGAGGAGGCCAAGTAGGTCGCCAGTTCGCGCAGGGTCTGCCACTCGACGGGGGTCAGGGCCAGGGTCCGCCCCATCATCACCACCCCGATCAAACGCTGACCGATCACCAGCGGCAGACAGACCCAGGCGCGCATACCGCGCTTGCGAACCTCAGGGGGAATCAGGTCCCAATCGGGCTGGCCCTGGAGGGCGACCTGCTCCGAACTCGTGCGGACAAGTCGGCGCAGGAGTTCATTCGACTCGATCTGAAACGACTCGCCGCTCAAATTGGCGTCATTCCACGCCGCCAGAACCTCGAACGTTTCGCCGCGACGAATGGCCAACGCTGCACTCTGACAAGGCACGGCTTGTGTGAAGGCCTTTAGGATGCGTTCCAACGAACCAGGCAGGTCATAAGGCAGGCTGGCCAACACCTCCTCATGCAAGGTCGGCTGGTCGAGGTAGGCAGGTGTATGCCCAGGCAGCAGAGACGCCAACAGCCGCCACACACGCCCGTCGGCGGGATTCTGTCCATCGGCGGCGACCAACAGGATACGCCTGGAATTGGATACGGGAAAGGCGAACAATCGCGCCGCGCCCAACCCCGCAGGCAGGGCCTGGGATGGACGCCCGCTCCCACCACTCGATATACCGTCCAGCCAAGAGCTCACAGCGGGATCTTCAAGCAGGCGCAGCAACGGTCCCTGCATGGAGCGGGTCAATCGCTGGGAAGCCAGCAAATTCCATTTTCCGCCCTCGAAATCGGCCAGGGCGGCCCAACGCGCGGAGGTCAGGCCGAGAGCTTCTTTGAGGTGGGAATCGAGATCCGAGGAGGCGGCCATACGGTATAAATTATACAGCAGACCCCGATGGTACAATACATTTTATGGTTGATCTCATCGTCATTGGCGGCGGACTGGCGGGCAGCGAAGCCGCCTTTCAAGCCGCCCAACGTGGACTGAAAGTCCGTCTCTACGAAATGCGTCCCGCTTCGCCTACAGGCGCCCATCAGACGGGTGACCTGGCGGAGTTGGTCTGCTCGAACTCGCTCGGTTCGAATCTGCCTGACCGTGCCTCGGGTGTGCTCAAGAACGAGTTGCGCCGTCTCGGCTCCCTGCTGTTGGATTGCGCCGAAGAAGCCGCGCTGCCCGCGGGTGGCGCCCTGGCCGTGGATCGTGAGGGCTTTGCGCGTCTGGTCACCGCGAAAATCGAGGCGCATCCCAACATCGAGCTGGTGCGCGAGGAGGTGACGGGGCTTCCCTCCACGCCCGTGATTGTCGCCAGCGGCCCGCTGACCTCAGACAGCCTGTCCAGGTCGATTGGGGCGTTGAGCGGCGAGGAGCATCTGTTCTTCTTCGACGCCATTGCGCCTGTCATCGCCGCCGACTCGATCAACATGGACATTGCCTTCCGTGCCTCGCGCTACGGCGCGGGCGAACAGGACGAGGGCGATTACATCAACTGTCCGTTCAACAAGGAAGAATATCTGGCCTTTGTCGAGGCGCTACAAACTGCCGAGCGCATCGAGTTGCGTTCCTTCGAGGAAGCCATCCGCGAAGGCGTCAAGGCGGGACATTTCTTCGAGGGTTGCCTGCCCGTGGAAATCATCGCCGCGCGCGGACGCGACTCGCTGGCCTTTGGCCCGATGCGCCCCGTGGGTCTGACCGATCCGCGCACAGGACACCGCCCGTGGGCCGTGGTCCAGTTACGGCAGGATAACCTGGCGGGCAGCCTATACAACATGGTCGGCTTTCAGACCAACTTGAAATTCCCTGAACAGCGCCGCGTGTTGCGTATGATCCCTGGCCTGGAGAATGCGGAATTCGTCCGCTACGGGCAGATGCACCGCAACACCTTCATCGCCTCGCCCAAGCTACTGCGTCCCACACTGCAACACATTCAGCGCGACGACCTGTTCTTCGCGGGTCAAATCACGGGCGTGGAAGGTTACATGGGCAACATCGCCACGGGCGCGCTGGCGG
>CALFXA010000105.1 GCA_937928015.1 uncultured Anaerolineales bacterium
CGAGAATGGCGTATTTTAGGGACATAATTTATAGTATAAGTATTATAGTATTAGTGTAATATTGAGTCAAGGGGAAAAGAAAGTCCGATGTAGATATCATCGGACTTTTCAGGGTATTTAGGACCCTATATCGGTAGCTTGTCTCGGTCATTCATTCTTTCATCTTTCTTGATCGTATTTCCAATCCTCAACTTGCCATAGTCCATCTTGCTTTTTGAGTATTATTTCATCAACATTAAAATCATAATAAAAACGATTCTTTATGTAGCATTGCTCATAATAAGAGAATCGAGCACTTTCTTCAGATGCTTGACATCCTGAAGTAGATATTTTTTCATCAATATCCCGACTGAGAGGACATTCAAGAGGTTCATGACTGTTCATCCATTCATCAATCTGCTCCCAACGAGATGGCAAAGTTAATCTCTTCGCCAAACTCGAATTGTTTTGTCTCAATGCCTGTGCAAAATTCCTCGCCACATAACAGGGATCATGTCTATTAAAATAGGGTATCGAAATGAAAATTACTTTTAGTGTAAGGTAAATTACAGCTATTCCGCCCAAGATAACAAATATGACTTTGACTCTTGGTGCAAGTTGATTTAATTTTTGAGATAGGGGTGATTTAATCTTTTCCAACACTGTGGCCTAATTATAGAGATTCCCCGTCTAAAAATCAATAGGGTACAATTCCTCAACAAAAAAGCAGTACTCCTGCGAGTACTGCTTTGGTGCGAGAGCCACCGGTGGGATACGAACCCACGACCTGACGATTACGAATCGTCTGCTCTGCCAGCTGAGCTACGGTGGCAAATTTTCAGCGGGCGGGATTATACAGGAGAACGCGTAATCTCGCAAGTTTTTGACAGGTCATATCGTCTATAACGCGGGAAGGAACTTCCATGCTTCGTGTTGCCATGCTTTCTTATCACACCTGTCCGCTGGCCACCCTGGGCGGCAAGGACACGGGCGGGATGAACGTCTACGTGCGCGAGTTGACCCGTCAACTGGGGCGGATGGGCATCCACGTGGATGTCTTCACGCGTTCGCAGGACGAGCACGTGCCGCACGTCGTCCATCAGTTGGGCTACGGCAACCGCGTGGTCCACGTGCCCGCGGGGCCTGAGAATCCGCTGCCGAAACGGGAACTGGCGGGCTACATCCCGCAGTTCGTGGAGGGCATCAAGCAGTTCGCCGCCGAGAAGGACATCCGCTACGACGTGATCCACAGCCACTACTGGATGTCTGGCCTGGCGGCCGAAGCCTTGTCCGACGCCTGGGGCGGGACACCCATCGTGCACATGTTCCACACCTTGGGTGAGATGAAGAACCGCATCGCCCGCTCGGACGAGGAGCGCGAGGGTGGGTACCGCATCCAGGGCGAGAAGCAGGTGCTGGCGCGGGCCGACCGCATCATCGTCGCCACCCAGGCCGAGGAGACGCAATTGCGCTTCCTCTATCGAAACGGGAAAAACAACATCGCGATCATCCCGCCCGGGGTGGACGTGGGCCACTTCTATCCTATCGCGCCCGATGAGGCCAAACAGTTCATCGGCTTGAAGCCCGAGGATCGCATGGCCCTGTTCGTGGGGCGCATCGAACCGCTCAAGGGTGTGGACACGTTGATCCGCGCCATGTCGTGCATCCGCTCGGTCGATGCGGCGCGGCCCGTGCACCTGGCCATCATCGGCGGCGAACCCGACGCCAGTCCGCGCGAGATGAGCGCCGAGATGGCCCGCCTGCAAAAACTGTGCGATGACCTGTGTATGGGCGGCATGGTGGTCTTCCTCGGCAAGCGCGGCCAGGATACGCTGCCGTATTATTACTCCGCGGCCGAGGTGCTGGTCATGCCGTCGTTGTACGAGTCCTTTGGGATGGTGGCGCTGGAGGCGATGGCCTGCGGCACGCCCGTGATCGCCTCGCAAGTGGGCGGATTGGCCTACCTGGTGCGGGATGGCGAGACGGGCTTCACCATCCCCGATAATGATCCCGACGCCCTGTGCGAGAAGTTGACCCTGCTGTTGGGGAATCCCGACCTGCGCTCGACGATGGGCCTGCGTGCCGTTACCCATGCCCAGGACTACGCCTGGGAGCGCATCGCCGCCCAGATCGTGAACGTGTATCAGGAACTGGTGAAATAAGGAGGTCGTTGCGAGGGGATGCCTTCATCCTCGCAACGACATGGCTATAGCTTTCGAATTATGTCCCCCACGCGCACTGTCCCTGCGCGAATGATGCGCGCGTTGATCCCGCGCAGACGCAATTCTCTGCCCTCTGGCGAGTTGACGAACTTGAGCGCGTCCGCACCGAAGCGTTCGGCGAACTTGTTGCAGCCCGTATGCGGCGGGGCCGAAACCTCGACGACGGCCTCCCCGATTTGAATCTGCGCACCCACTGGCAGGTGCTCTACGCTCAGGTCGAAGTCCACGTACAGTTGATCGCCTGCCAGTGCCCAACGCTCCTGGCTTTGAGCCAGCAGGGCGATGACACGCGCATTCATCAAAGTGATCTGCCTTTCTAGGCTGGCAGAACCATCGGGGGTGCGGTTTCTGCCGCGCGGCTGCCAGTTGTCGCCGACCAGGCCTTCGGTCAGGTCGAGTTGGGCCTCGGTCAGCACCTCGCGCTCGTCCACGTTCGGGCGGCGCACGATCCATTCCAACCTGCCCGTTTCCCTGGGGGATTGTCGGATGGGGGACAGCGCGGCTTGCATTTCTTCATACGATAAAAAGGCGGGAGCGGTCATGGGGTTTCCTTTCTAACATTAAAAGTGGACCAGTTTGTCTTTACTTCGTATCCGTGGATTTTAATCCACCACGGCGCGGCAGTTCCACATATTGCAGGCCGCTTTTCATCAACATCACGCCGATTTTGGTGGTAATGCTTAACGCCCAGACGGGGATGCCGAAGACCAGCAGCTCGCGTGGCAGGAGAAGAAAACTGTTCTGACTCAGTTCGGTCAGGACGATGCGCTGGGGGACGATGCCATCCAGCACGAGAAAAGCGCTGCCTTGCGTGAACAGTTGGAAAATTTCCACCACGGTCCAGATGACCACGACCGCGCCCAGGAAGGTCAACGCGACACCCACGATCTTCGACGCCGTCCAGCCCGAGCCTTCTTCATCGTACCCATTGTAGACTGACATGCTTCTCCGTTTCTGTTATTTGCCGTCTGGTGTGAATAATTTCAGTTCGATGTCGTCCTCTGAGAGACGGACCATACGCGCAAACTTCAGGCCGAGCTTTTCCAGCACACGGATCGATCCACTGTTGGCGGGATCCACGATGCCGACGACGCGCGGGATGCGTAGCTCGTTTCGGGCATACTCCATCACCGCCCGCGCGGCCTCGCTGGCGTAGCCTTTCGACCAGTAGCGCTCCAGAAAGGCGAAGCCGATGTCCACATCCTCCAGCGTGTCGCGTCGGACCAGCCCACACATGCCGATGGGGGTATCATCCTCTTTTAGTGCGACTCGAAACATGGCGAAGCCATTCCGCTCGTAACTGAAGATGACCCTTTCCTGAATGTAGCGGCGGGCCTCTTCGGTCGTCCGCACGTGGCGGTCGCCGATGAAGCGGATGAAGGCGGGTTCGTTCAGGATTTCGAGGACGAAGTCGACGTCGTCCAATGAGAATTTACGCAGGCAGAGGCGTTCTGTTTCAAAGAGGATGGATTCGGTCATAGGTCCTTTTTCATCTTTTCCAGCGCACGTTGACTTAGTTTATTCAGAAGATTCAGCGCCCAGCCCTGACTCCCCAGCCAGCCTGTGAGCGCACCTTGCATAGACTCGAGTCCGCGCGGAGGCTCGGGCATGGATACGGCGGATGCGAAGTCCACGGCCCGCGGGCCGAGTTGGAACTGGGTCCGCCCGATCTGACGCGGCTTGGGTTGGTCTCCGAGAAAATCGCGCAGCGACTCGCGCTCTTCGCCCGTCAGCCATTGCGGCAGGTCGGAGGTGGCGCGGAAGTCGCAGACCAGCGCCAAATCTTGCAGCATCCACTTTTGCTCGGGATTCAGCGAGTTGCCGCGCGCGGCGAAATACGCCACATCAGGGTCGGTCTGCACCAACGGTTTCAGCCATAACCGATGCAGGCTGGTGCGGATGGCATTCTTCGTTCCAGGCGTGGTTGGGTTGTACAGCAGGACGGCGTCGCGATGGCTTTCCCATTCACCCGCCACATCGGGGCCGACGCGCATCGCATCGCACAGTCCCAACGAAGGCAGGATCGGCGCGCCGCAGGTCAGGAAGAAGGCGTCCGCGCCCATGGCCTCGCGCATGACCTTGATCCCGTTTCGATAGGCCGCTTCGCGCGGCGTATCCATGTGGCGCTTGCCAGGCAATCCGCCCGCGTAGAGGAAATCGAGCTTGAGATAATCGAAGCCCCAGGCGCGCACCTGTTTCATCAGCGCCGCCAGCCAATCGAGCGCGGCGGGATGGGTGGTATCCAGCGCGAAGAGCGGTTCGCCCCAATTGAATCCTGCCGAGACGAAGCGGCCCTCGGCATCTTTCAGGAACCAATCGGGATGTTCACGAAACAACTTCGACGACTTCACCGCGATCAACGGCGCCAGCCACAACCCCGCCTGGCGCCCCGTGGACTTGATCCGCTCGGCCAGGGCCTTCATCCCCGCGGGAAACTTGGCATTCGCCTCCCAGTCGCCGACGGAGACCTGCCAGCCGTCGTCCACTTGCAGCACATCAAAGGGTAGGTCGCCCAAGCCGTCGAAGATGCGGCCCAGGGTCGGCTCATCGATAGCGGTGTACAGGCTGTACCACGAACACCAGATGCGCGGCGCAGGCTTCTTTTCCACGCGACCGAAGATGTCCCCCAGCAGGTCGGCATAGCGGGCGAAGAGCGCGGATTCCTCTCCGTAGGCGACCAGCCACTCGACCGACCCCGCTTCGCTCCAGCCCTCCAGCCTGGTCCCGTTCAAGCGGACGTGCGTCTCCAGCCTAAGCGCTCCCAACAGCAAAACCTTGCCATCCTCGAATTCGACCGCGCCGACCCACGAGCCGTGTGGCCCTTCGTCATGGACATAGACAGGGTCGGTCTGCATCGGCTGTAACAGACGCGGGCGTTGGGCGGGCAGGGGCGTGGGATCCGTCCACGCGGCCAGGGACCAGGACTGCCAGCCGTGGCGCAGATAACGCCTGGGAGGCTGAGGCAGGCCCACAGTCACGTGTGCGCCGACGAGGCGAATCTCATGGTCGGTTTGGCGGATTTCATCCGCCGAAAATGTCAAAATATCGTTCCCGATCTCGATGGTGGTTTCCATGCGTCTATTATCCACGCGCGAAACATAATCCGCAAGCGTTGACCCAGCCTTTAATTTGTGGCATAATCGAAAAACTAAATGCGTGGATGGGAACGAGTACGCCCGCCGAATTGTCAGCGAGCCTGGGCCGAGTGAAAGCCAGGTCATGGAAGCGGACCGAAAATCCTCCCGTAGCAGCGAACTGAAATCCCTTCCAGGGAGAGTAAGGGAGACGGAGTCAGGCTTCGTTATCAGCCCTGCGGATATGGTTGTATCCGACCAAGCGTCCTTCATTGGAAGGGAAGCAGAGTGGTACCGCGTGAGCCTGGCTCTCGTCTCTGATTTGAGGCGAGAGTTTTTAATTTTATATCATGTCATTGCGAGCCTCGCAGAGGCGAAGCAATCCCACGGAAGGAGAGACTGCTTCGTCGCTCCGCTCCTCGCAGTGACAAACTAACAAAAGGAGCATGAATGACCTTCAAACCCGTATCTCCAAAACTTGACGTGACCTCGCTGGAAGAGGGCGTGCTGAAGTTCTGGAAACAAAACCAAACCTTCAAGAAGACCATGGAACAGCGCCAGGGCGCGCCTGAGTACGTTTTCTTCGAGGGCCCGCCGACCGCCAACGGCAAACCTGGCGTACATCATGTGCTGGCGCGCGCCTTCAAGGACATGTTCCCGCGCTACAAGACCATGCGCGGCTATCACGTCTCGCGCCGCGGCGGCTGGGATACGCACGGTCTGCCCGTCGAGATCGAGGTCGAGAAGCAGCTTGGCTTTACCAACAAGCAGCAGATCGAGGAATACGGCATCGACAAATTCAACGAACTGTGCAAGAAATCGGTCTTCACCTACATCCAGGATTGGGAGCGTTTGACCGACCGCATCGCGTATTGGGTCGATCTGGAAGAGGCTTACGTCACCTACACCAACGACTACATTGAGTCGGTCTGGTGGATCCTGAAGAATTTCTGGGAGAAGGACCTGCTCTTCAAGGGCTATAAGGTCGTGCCTTACTGCCCACGCTGCGGCACGCCTCTCTCGGACCACGAAGTGGCGCTCGGCTACGATGAAGCGGTCGACCCCTCGGTCTTTGTGCGCATGCCGTTGGTCGACAAGCCTGGTACCTCGCTGCTGGTGTGGACGACCACTCCGTGGACCCTGCCTGGCAACGTGGCGGTCGTCGCGCATCCCGACGTGGACTACGTGACGGTTGAGCGCGATAATAACGGCACGAAGGAAAAGTTGATCCTCGCCAAGGCCCTGGTCGAGAAAGTCTTCAAGGGTGAAGAGGTCAAGGTGGTGGAGACCTTCAAGGGCAAGAAATTGAAAGGTCTGAAGTACCAGCCGCTCTATACCTTCCTGCCTCCCGACAAGCCCGCCTACTATGTGGTGACCGCCGACTACGTCACCACCGAGGACGGCACGGGACTGGTCCACACGGCGCCCGCTTTCGGTCAGGAAGACATGGAGACGGGCAAGGCCTACGACCTGCCCGTGCTGATGACGGTCCAGCCTGACGGTACCTTCATCCCCGAGGTCACGCCCTGGCGCGGAGTCTTCGTCAAGGACGCCGACCCGCTCATCATCCAGGATTTGCAGGCGCGCGGACTGCTGTTCAAATCCGAGGCGTACACGCATACTTATCCGTTCTGCTGGCGCTGCAAGACACCGCTGTTGTATTATGCGCGCGAGTCCTGGTACATCCGCACCAGTGTGCATCGCGATGACCTGGTCAACTTGAACAATCAGATCAACTGGGTGCCCGAGCACGTCAGGGAAGGCCGCTTCGGCAACTGGCTCTCGAACAACATCGACTGGGCCCTCAGCCGCGAGCGCTATTGGGGCACGCCGCTGCCCGTCTGGGAGTGCGAGACTTGCAAGCATCGTGAGTGTGTCGGCTCGGTGGCGGAGCTTTCCGCCAAGGCAGGCCGTGACCTGAGCGAGCTCGACCTGCATCGCCCGCACGTGGACAACGTCAACTGGGACTGCTCGGAGTGCGGCGGCAAGATGCAGCGCGTCCCCGACCTGATCGACGTATGGTTTGACTCGGGTTCGATGCCCGTGGCGCAGTGGCACTATCCGTTCGAGAATCAGGACAAATTCGAGACGCAGTTCCCCGCCGATTACATCTGTGAGGCCATGGATCAAACGCGCGGCTGGTTCTATTCGCTGCACGCCATCAGCACGCTGTTGTTTGAGAAACCCGCCTACAAGAACGTCATCAGCCTCGGCCTGATCCTCGATGGTGAAGGCCAGAAGATGTCCAAGTCGAAGGGCAATATCATCGCGCCCTGGGAAGTGCTTTCCGCTCACGGCGCCGACGCCTTCCGCTGGTATCTCTATACCGCCACCCCGCCTGGACAGGAACGCCGCTTCTCTTCCGACCTGGTGGGCGAGGTCATCCGCAGCTTCACGCTCACGTTGTGGAACGTCTACTCGTTCTTCGTGACGTATGCGAACCTCGACAAACCCACCCTGACGACCGTCCCCGCAGCCACCAACGAGCTCGACCGCTGGCTGCTCTCGGAGTTGAATGTGCTCATCCGTGATGTGACGAACGCGTACGAAACCTACGACGTGCCGAATGCCACGCGCCCGATCGAGAAATTTGTCGAGAACCTCTCCACCTGGTACGTGCGTCGCTCGCGCCGCCGCTTCTGGAAGAATGAATCGGACTCGGACAAACAGTCGGCTTACTCCACGCTGTACACCGCGCTGGTGACCGTGGCCAAACTGCTGGCGCCCGCCATGCCGTTCCTGGCCGAAGAGCTGTACCAGAATCTGG
>CALFXA010000106.1 GCA_937928015.1 uncultured Anaerolineales bacterium
CAAAGCGATGGAACATTTAGATAAGAATTCCTATTCATGGGAAAAAGAGTTGGATTGTTCCGTTCAGGCCGAGACCATGAACGGTCATTATCTGCTGAGGTGAATCATGAAAAACTTTGACCGAGTTATTGAACTGATCCGCGCTGAGCGCGAGCGCCAAATGGCTAAATGGGGTGTGCAGCATCATACTACTTTCACGTGGATGGCCATTCTGATGGAAGAGGTTGGCGAAGCATCCCAAGCTGCACTTCATGATGTTTTCGGCGGTGAGCATGCAGGGACATTCAAGAAGGAGATGATCCACGTCGCTGCGGTGGCTGTTCAAATTCTTGAGCATTTGGTGGAGGTATATTGATGGCTGTCCGATTTTTCAAATTACGCGATGGGACGATCACCAAGACGAGCAGCGGACATGGGAACCCTGTGAAGCCTGGACTGCCCGAAGAGCCTGGCGAGTGGATCGAGATCTCGTCGAGCGAGTATTACTGGCGCAAGCAGGGACGGGATAGACGCCCCCCGAACCCGAAGCGCAGTAAGACGCGGATCGATCTAGCAGTGGAATTGGCGATGCAGGTCCCTGAGGCGGTGCATGCCTACTGTGTGAAGCATTTCGGGCATGGCAGCGGAGTGCGGTCCACCCGAGTAGCGGAGAGTGTGTGATGGGCGAGAACAGCAAGATCGAGTGGACGGACCACACGTTCAACCCGTGGATGGGCTGCACGAAGGTGAGCGCGGGATGCCAGCATTGCTATGCCGAGCGCGAGATGGATGGACATTGGCACAAGGTGCAGTGGGGTCCGCAAGGGACGCGGGTGCGCACCAGCGCTCAGATGTGGCGGAAGCCGTTGAAGTGGAACAAGACGTTGTGGGTCGAATGCCAATGCGGATGGCGCGGAGTTTTCAACGAGCATGGACGCTGCCCCGCGTGCGAGCATCCGATGGTGGCCACCATGAACGTTGTGCGCCAGCGTGTGTTCTGCGCTTCTCTGGCGGACGTGTTCGAGCAGCGCGAGGAGCTTGATCTATGGCGCGCAGATCTGTGGAAGCTGATCGAGCAGACCCCGAACCTGGACTGGCTGATTCTGACCAAGCGCCCGCAGAACGTGCTGGACATGGTGCCGAGCAGTTGGCTGGAGCATTGGCCCGAGAACGTGTGGATGGGTACCAGTGTGGAGAACCAGCAAGCGGCGAATGAGCGCATCCCTGCCCTGCTGAAGGTGCCTGCGCCTGTGCGGTTCCTGAGCTGCGAGCCGTTGCTGTCTTTTGTTGACCTGGGCTTTGATATTTGGTGGGATGAAGATTATCACGATGGCAAGGTCAACAAGCCGCGCGATGGTGTTGCGCAGCGAATTGGAAAACTCATCGATTGGGTGATCACTGGAGGAGAGAGCGGGCCGAAGGCGCGGATCATGTCCTTGCAGGTGGTGCGGTCCATCGTCAGCCAGTGCCAAGCGGCGGACGTTCGCTTCCTGTTCAAGCAGTGGGGCGAGTGGGCTCCGATCAGCCAGCTGGATTGGGTGACGGAGGAGACGCGTTTCAGCCATCAGCCTGTGGAGATCGATGGTGAACTGTATGCCTACGTGACCAAGGCGCGCGCGGGCCGCATGCTGGATGGGCGCGAGTGGTCGGAGATGCCGCGATGAACGACGTCATCGAGTTGGAGAACCGCATCGACGAGCAGGGCATGCGCGTGGTGCATCTGATGGCGAACCGCCAGTTGACGGCCACCGACCTGATCGGGTACTGGCCTCCCGATTGGGCCAAGGTAGAGACGATGCGGGACGCAGGAGCCTATCACCTGCGGGCGGAGTGGCCATACGTCCACATCATCGAGGTGCGGCCTGGCCAGCAGTACGTGCTGAGGGACATCCGCAAGGGCGAGCGGATCAGTGAGGCCGTGGGATCCGCTGTGCGTGACTATCTGCGCGAATTCGGGCATGGTCCGCAATATGCCTACCTGCGCCGCCTGCCGCGCAACGTGCCCATCGGGTACGCGATCCGCTACCTGGGCTGGGAGATCTTCTTGCTGCAGGCGGACGAGTGGCTGCCCGAGGGACGGGTGGCTGTGGGCGAGCCTGGCACGCAGATCGAGGACGTGAGCGATTCACTGGAGGCGGAGATCATCCCCGCCCCGATGGTCTGAAAGGAGACCTTTATGGCTGGGAACCTGGGCAATTTGAAACAATGGACGTGCGAGAACGGTCATGTGCTGGGCGTGATCCGCAGAGACAAGGCCCACACGGATGGCGGACGCGAGTTCTGGGTCTCGCGGCTGATGCTCTTCCGCGAGGCAGTGAACCTGGAAGCGGTGAGGGCCGAAAACGTGGACGTGATGGCGCTGATCGAGGGTACCACGCTGGACGTGCGGTGTTCGGTGCCTGGCTGCGGATGCTCACGCACCTGGTGGGCGGGCGATGACGCCTACGAGCGACTGATGGAGCGCGTGCGCGCTCCCCTACCCAATCATGGAGGATAAGATGTGGATCGGAGTGGTCGTGGTGTTGATGGTCATCTTCGGCGGCGTGGCGGCCTGGCTGCGCAATGCCCCCGAGGGGTATGAGGATGAGCATGGGTTTCATTTGGGGGGGAAGCCCAATGAGTAAGTTTCTGGATGAGCTGCGCGACAAAATCCGCGTGAAGCAATATGCCTACAAAACTGAAAAGGCTTACCTGGACTGGGTAGAGCGATATATCCGCTTTCATGGAATCAAGCATCCCAAAGATATGGGACGCATTGAAATCGAAGCCTATCTGACACATCTGTCAAAAACGGGAGTTTCTGCCAGCACTCAGAATCAAGCGATGGCTGCGATCCTGTTCATGTATCGGGAAATGCTTGGCATTACGTTCGATGGCATTCAATCGATCCGTGCGAAGGGTTCCGCACATATCCCAACCGTTTTGACGATCGAGGAAGTGAAGCGTGTATTGTGCAGGCTGCGCGGTCAATATCACATGATCGGATATTTGCTTTATGGTGGTGGTCTGCGGTTGATGGAATGCCTGCGGCTGCGCGTCAAAGATGTTGACTTTGAATTGCGTACCATCACTCTGAGAGATACCAAGAGCAATCGAGATCGCGTGACAGTGCTGCCTGAGGCGGTGATTGAACCGCTGAAGCTACATTTGTCCAAAGTCAAAGCGCAGCATGACGAGGATTTAGCGCATGGCTATGGAAGCGTCGAGATGCCTGGCGCGCTGGCGCGAAAATATCCGAATGCGGAATATGAATGGGCCTGGCAGTATGTGTTTCCCGCTGGGAAGATGTCACGCGATCCACGCAGCGGGGTTGTGAGACGCCATCATCTCTATGAGACATCGGTGCAAAAGGCGGTTCGCCAGGCCGCGCGTGAGGCTGGCATTACAAAGCCCGTTGGTCCGCACACGTTCAGACACTCATTTGCCACTCACCTATTGCAAGGAGGAACAGACATTCGAAAGATACAGGAATTGCTTGGGCATAAAGACCTGAAAACCACGATGATTTATACTCATGTGGCGGGCATCGGTGCGGGGGTGAAATCGCCCCTGGATAGTATGGTTATTAGTGACCCTGCGGGTCTCTAATAAAGAGTTGGAAGGCACGGTGAAAAATGGCAAAAATGACAATCGAAGTTTATCAATGCGAAATTTGCAAAGGTGCTATCTTGGGTTCTATGGTTGGTTTCGGTGATGGGTCAGGTGATAGTTTTGTGCACCTGCATTGCTGGGTAGCCTTCCAACAAGGCTTGCACCCGACTGGTGGGAGTCTGCCGCCTTCCGAGCATTGGACTACCCCCGAAGGTATGCCTACTCCTAAAGTGAATCTAGTCCCGCCCACCAGCGGGTAAAGCAGCCGTTCGGCGGCGCTGCTCGGGGAGCCATTCGGCCCCCACTCGCAGCCGCCGAAATGGGCGAAGTTGAACAACGGGAGCTTCGGCTCACTGAAAGGATAAATATGTCGCTAGAACAGCTTGAATATATCAAAAAGTGGTGTTTGCAAGACCAGTCGTCTTTGACGGCAAGAGGTGTCGCTGACGCTGTTGTTAGAATGATTGACGACATCTTGCCCGACCGCGCCGCCGAACTCCCGTTGGAGCGGACGAGCGGGACATGCCCCTCGTGTGGCTTAATGTACGCCGTTATGGTAGATGGTACTAAGGTGTGCGACTGTAATGCGGAACAGGTGTTGGGGCATGTCTAAATACACCGCCCGCCGCTCAACTTCGCCCATTTAGGCAACAAGGAGCAAACGATGAAGGCTGAAAGAATTGACGAATATCACAAACATGGTTGCCACTTTTACGGCAAACTTGCAGTCGTGCATTATCTCGATGACGCAAAGAATGACCAGGAGTGGGGAACATTCGGCGCGGGCATCTCGCTGGATTATCTCGATAAGGCGATGGCACTTGTCAAAGAACGGTATGGCGCAAATGTTGAAGTCTTGCTATCCATGCCCGATTTGGTGGTGCGTGTTGCCTAACATTGTGTGCAGCCGACAGGGGGCGGGCGGCGCGTTTTTTGGACAAGTGCTTATGCCCCCTGCGGCTAACACTTGCCGTTGGGCGTATACTTGGCAAAAAGGAGTCTTATATGCCAAAATGGGTTGAAAAAGTTGCTCTCGCAATTTGCCGAGAATGGGATTTGAAATATCGTGACGGAAGCGGATATGTTTATATCGAAGAAATAAAAGAAAAGATTTGGAATGAGTATAAAAACGCCCAACAAAGCGTGCACCCGATGAGGGGAAGGCGGCGCAAAAATAGGACGGTTTCGCGTGCCCCTCGCGGGTAACGCAAACCGTTGGCTGCTTAGGAGC
Source organism: uncultured Anaerolineales bacterium (assembly GCA_937928015.1). Lineage (GTDB taxonomy): Bacteria > Chloroflexota > Anaerolineae > Anaerolineales > Villigracilaceae > JACPVF01. The sequence goes on from CALFXA010000106.1 coordinate 4,802, forward strand.
ATAATGAGAAACTTTTGGCTAAAACGTATCGAAGATGAAAGCGGCGTGTCAGGCGTTGGTGTTGTTGCCGAAGGCGCGCAGTTTGAAAACGGCAAGTGCGTTCTTGCTTGGGTCACTCAATTTCAAAGCGTAGCGGTCTATGACAGCATAGAAGAATTAGAGCGTATTCATGGGCATAATGGCAAAACTCTGGTGGTGTGGGCGCAGCCAACACAGCGTGCGCTGGACTTGCCTTACGTTACGCCTCAAAAATTCGACCGTTGCCAAACTTGCGGTACTCTGCTTAGGGTCATCTTCGACCCATCGGAAAGCCAGTAACGCAAACCGTTCGCCTGACTTGACAAATTAGAACGTACATTCTAAAATGAAAAAGAGCAGCCAACGCAGGGCCCGCATGTCATTGCGTTGGCTGCTCTGGAAAGGATATGTATCGTGAATGTTTATGCTCTTAGTCACATGGGTATAAGCCTCAATAAATGGGCTTTGTTTTGGGTAAAATTATGGTATTCCATTGGATGGAAGCAACGGGCTCAATGGATTATTTTGCAAAATATGAAAAAGTAATTAGAACTTACAATCTAAAATACAAATTTCCACCGTTTGCCTGTCTGCTTTGCGTCAGGATGAACGATGGTTCTTTATTGGCCCCCCCTGCCTCCCCTAAATATCCTCGAAGAGGTATTTGGGGGAGGAGTTTTATCGTGAAATGAATATTAGAATCTCTGTTCTGACTCTTGTTAAATTTTGGAAAAATGTTAAAATATATCTAATCGAATAACTCCGCAGGGCCAGCAAATTGGCGGGCCAACGTTTGACGAGATGAGCGCCGTCGTGCTTTATGCACGGCGGCGCTTTTTTGTTTTCAACTCTTCTGAGCGGAGCAGGGGAGGCCTATCGAAGGAGTGCTTACATGAAAAAGTTGATCCCTCTTGCTTTACTGGTCGTCCTGACCTTCGCACTGGCCGCGCCCGTGTATGCGCTAGGCCTGCACCAGGATGGCAGCCCGATCACCGACCCCGTGCAGTTGTACGTGATCGGCGGGGTATCGACGGTGCTGGTCTACCTGTTGAAGGTAGCGGCCAAACGCTGGCCCCAGATCACTTTGCGGCGGGACTGGTTGACGGTTCTGTTGTACGTGATCGCCTTCGGCCTGGCTGTCGCATGGAACGGCATCATACTCCCGACCTTTGCCACCTGCACAGACCCGCTGACGTGTGTCTCATCCGCCTTGACCTATGCCCAATCCCTTCTGACCGCCATCGCTCCCGCGACTGCCTTCGCCATGTTGATCTATAACATCTTGTTCCAGCGTGTGTTCGAAGGCCTGCCCAATGCCGCGAAGTGGCTAAAGACCAAGTTCGCAAAATAAGCACAAGGGGACGGGATGATGGAAACAGTGGACAGAATTTTGAGCATTGCGGCAGTCCTGTTCGGCGGGGGCGGCATCCTGTCCTATTTGCTGGGTCTGAAGCGTGCCAAGGCGCAAAACACACTAGACCTCTCCGCGGCCTGGGAGAAGTTTTCCAAGCCTCTTATGGAGCGATTGAGCGACCTGGAGACCAAGGTCATCGACCAGGAGAACGAGATCGAGGATCTGCGCGGATGGGCTGAACGCCTGGCCGATCAGGTAATCAAGCTGGGCGGGACGCCAGTCCCGTTTACCCGCCGCCGCCGCGACGAGGTACAGCATGACAGTTGATTTTGTCACCCCCGATCCCAGCCGCGTGCTGGGACTCTCCACCAGCCATTGGACAAGTAAGGTCGATTGGGCCAAGGCCCAGGCCAACGGCATCCAGTTCGCCATCATCAAGGCAGCGCACGGAACCAATGTAAATATTCGCTGGTTCAAGGAGAACTACCAGGGCGCGAAGGATGCGGGTGTACTGGTGGGCGCGTATGCGTGGCTTACCAAGCCCACTGTAATGTCAAGTGCTGGCGGGCAGGCTCGAAAATTTGCGACGCTCCTGCGCGACTATCCGACCGACCTGCCTGGCATCGTCGATTTCGAGTGGAACGCCTATACCAACCGCTACGACCCGAAGCGCAACCCAACCGCCAGCGACCTGTGGGGATGGGTAAAGCCCTTCGAGGACGCGACAGGTTCGAAGCCTATGGTCTATACCGCCCCAGGTTATTGGGGCGAGTACGGCTCGATCTCCCAGATCTGGGCAGACTATCCGCTCTGGCAGGCAGAGTACGACCCACAGACGATCAACATCAAGCCGTGGGGCAAGTGGGACTTCTGGCAGTTCAGCGAGAAGGGCCGCGGCGAAGATTACGGCGTTCCGCGCGACGGCGAGATCGCCTGTGAGCTCAACTACTGGCGCGGGTCGCTGGACGAGCTGTATGCGTTCTGCGGCAAGGTTCCACCCGCCCCGCCCGAGCCGATACACGTGACCGTGGAGATCGGCGCGGATAACCTGTTTGTCTACCCCGATGCTAAAAGCGTGACCCTCGTCACCAATGCTGGCGAGACTGTGAGGTTTCCATGAGCGATTTGTTTTCCCTGGCTGAGTGGGGCACGCCCGAATCGGGACGCGAACGCCCGAAGCAAGGTCAATTTCCACCTTATGCGTTGCCACCCAAGGCAGGACCTGGCAACGGCGGGCAGAACAATCACATCTGGATCGAGGGCGCGCAGTGGCAGTTCGTGAAGGGACTGAATCCGCTGGATGCTGCCATGAAGTGGCTGTTGTGGGACGGCAGCGGGACCGTGTACGTGCCTGATAAGCGAGAGATCGCCCGCCTGAAAGGCAAAAAGCTGTACCGCAATTCCACCAAGGCCAAGTGGCCGATGATCGCCATTGCATGGCGGCAGAATCACGTGCTGGTAGATCAGCATGATGGAAACTGGTCGCGCGTAGTAGGTCTTCCGCATGATGCGGTGCTCGATCCATCGAAGATCAATTTCCAGAATACGCCCTGGTGGGTGCACCAGGTGATCTACATCAACCGCGTGCGGATCGGCAGGCCGAAGGGCCTGGACATCTTCATGCCTGTGTGGAACCCGACTGGTTTCCGCTATGCAGGCAAGCCCGACAAGGCTCCGACCGAGATCTGGATTCCGCGACGGGTCTTGCTCCCGCCTCTGCCCGAGGCCGTGGTGAAGTGGGAACGCTGGCAGGAAGAGCACGAATGATCAAGCCGCCCGACTTTGACCTCCCTTCCGAATATCGCCAACTGGCCCTTGACCTGGATCTGCCTGAGGTCGAGGGTGAAGGCGTGCCGCCAGAGATGGCGCGTGCACGAAGTGAGACCGCCTTAGCGGCCCTGCGCGCCCGCCGCGGCACGAATACGGCTCCCACCTGGCTGGACACCTTCTTCGAACTGCTGGACGGCGGCTGGCCGTGGCGGCAGGCGACATACATTGCCTGGGCATCCACGCCCACCGATGGCCGATTGCCCAAGACGCAGGACGAGCTGGCGCGCGATTATCTGGGCCTCACCAGCGACCGCGCGATTGCCACCTGGCGCAAGAAAAACCCTGCCATTCTGGAGATGATCGCCGTGCTGCAGGCCGCTCCGCTGTGGGATCAGAGGGCTGATCACTTCCGTGCGCTCAACGAAGGCGCAGCGAAAGCAGGCGAAGACTACAAGTTCTTCAATCACCTCAAGCTGGCGATGGAGATGCGTAAGGACTACGTCCCCGCTGCGCAGGCAGCCATTGAGTTGACCCGCAAGGGCGGGACCGATGACCTGACCCATCTGAGCGAAGAGGAACTGGTGGCTCGATCCAAGAGCCTCAATCAGCAGGATGAGGAGGCTGGTGAATGACTCTGGCCGCTTCACCCTCCAGGCAGGTGATCACTCCCAAGATGGCGCAGGCCGAACGCGTCCGCCGCGAGTTGGCGCGCAGGCGCCTGACCCATTTCGGCGAGTACGTCTATCCCTGGTGGCGCGCCTACGAGATGCACCAGTTGATCGCCCAGAAACTGGAAAATGTGCTGCGCTATCTGGAGACGGACGGTAAGGAGGGCACCCGCCTGCAGATCATCATGACCCCGCCTCAGCATGGCAAGAGTGAAGAGACCAGCGCCCTGTTCGGGGCCTTCGCCCTGGGACGGATTCCAGACCTGCGCGTTTTCCTGATCAGCTATGGCGCGGACCTGGCCGTGACTAACAGTCGCAAGGTCCGCAACCTGGTGCTCTCGGACGAATACCAGGCGCTCTTCGGTACGCGGTCCACGACAGACGAACCCGTGATGCTTTCCTCGGACAGCCGCTCATCGAGCGCATGGGACGTGGCTGCCCCGCACCGTGGTGGCGTGATCGCCACGGGCGTCAATGGAAGTATCTCGGGCCGTTCCAAGGGCCTGGCCATCATCGATGACCCGATCAAGAACCACAAAGAGGCGCAGTCTGCAGACGTTCGTCAGGATGCCTGGGAGTTCTGGCTGAGTTCGATCCGCCCACGTGCACGCGCTACCGTGATGATCATGACCCACTGGCATCCAGATGACCCCGTAGGACGTGCCATGCGCGAGATGGTCATCAAGGAGCGCGCCGATCAGTGGGACATCCTGATGCTGCCCGCCCTGGCGCTCGAGCCTGGAGAATACGCGCAGAGCATGGAAGAGCAGCGAGAGAAGATGCTGGAAGGCGTGTATCTGCCCTTGCGCGATCCGCTGGGTCGGGAACCAGGCGAGGCGCTGTGTCCCGCAATGATGTCCCGCGATGACCTGCTGACCACCAAAGAGGCCGATGAATACTATTTCACGGGCCTGTATCAGCAGATGCCTTATGCCAAGGAAGGCCAGCGCTACAAGCGCGAGTGGTTCCGACCGATCACCCAACTGCCCGAGGGCGTGACGATCAAGTATGCGGTCCGTTATTGGGACAAGGCCAACAGCACCAAAGGTGACTACACCGCGGGCGTTCTGATGGCGTACTGCTCGGATGGCTATTTCTACATCCTGGACGTGGTGCGCGGGCAGTGGACCTCATACGAACGCGACCGCAAGATGCGCGAGACCAGCGAGAAGGACGCTGCAACCTATAGCAAGGTCTACATCTGGCATCAGCAGGACCCAGGCACTGCAGGCAAGGACAGCGCCGAGGCGACCAACCGCGTGCTGATGGGATTCAATGCTCGATTTGAGACTGTGACAGGTGACAAGCCAACGCGCTCTGAGCCGCTGGAATCGGCCTTCCAGGGTGGATTGGTTCATTTGATGAAGGCTGCATGGAACGAGGCTTTTATCAGCGAGTGCGTGGCCTTCGACCGAGGTGTGCATGACGACCAGGTGGACGCGGCCTCGAGCGCCTATATCAAGTTGGTAAGTATGGTGAGCTCGCTCAGAAAGAGCAGGATTGGATGAACTTTTTCCAGAGATTGTTCCGCAAGGCGGCTGTCACATTTGCGAGGAGCATTGCGTTCGCGCCTGCCTGGGCGAGGTATGCCTTTACCAAGTTCAGCCCGACCAGCCTGGTGGAAGAGGGCTACAAAGCCAATGCAGTGGTCTCGGCCTGCTCGACCACTCTGCAGTTGACCTTCCCCGAACCGCCGCTGGTAGCTGGGTATGAGGAGGATGGACGGTTCATCCCCGATTACAAGCACCCGCTCAACGCTTTGTTGAAACGTCCCAACCCCGACATGGGCATGGCGGAGTTTTTGCAGTTTGTCATCACGTACGCGCCCATCGGCGGAGATACCTACGTGTGGAAACAGCGCAATTCGAGCGGACGCGTGATTGCACTGTGGCCGTTCAGTGACCTACAGTTCGCCCCGATCCGCGGGAAGGGCACGGAAGAGGGCATGGTCGCTTATTACGAGTATGACCCTGGGGACGGGAAGAAGATCCCGATCTCCAAGAACGACGTAATCCAGTGGAAGTGGATGATCGACCCAAGTAACCCACATAAGGGAATCGGGGCCATCGCGCTGAGTGCGCGCGAGGTGGACCGAGACAGCGAAGCGACCAGTTACATTTTTGCGCTGTTGAAGAACAACGCGGTCCCGCCCGTGGTGATCACGCTCGAGCCTGGAGATGACCCGATACAAGATGACCTGGACCGCATGGGTCAGATGTGGGTGCAGAAACACAGCAAGGGCCAGCCCGCGTTCATCACCAACGGTATGAAGGCCGAGCAGATGGGATTCGACTTGCAGAAGCTGGCAGCTGAGACCCTGGCAGACCTGCCCGAGACACGCATCGCCGCCAACTTCAAGGTGCCGCCTTCGGTCGCTGGATTGAACGTAGGTGTGAAGCGCTCGGACTATGGCGATACGGCCGCCCGCAAGGCGTTTACCGAGCAGACCTTGATGGCGCTGTGGCGGTCCTTTGCGAGCGAGATGCTCAACGGGCTGATAGACGAATTCAACGTTCCCGCCAATTTCGCTTTGCAGTTCGACTTGCGCAATGTAGGCGCACTGCAGGAACAGAAGAAGGATCAGTGGGAACGGGTGACCCTGGCATTCAACCGTTCGATGCTGACCCGCGCGCAAGCGCTGCAGGAAGTTGGCCTGGTGCCAGGCCAGAACGACGACGTGTATTTCGTCTCACTGGCCAGTGAGTTCGTGCCTGCTGGGCAGACGGTGGTTCGAGCCCCCTCCCAGCCTCCCCCAAATGGGAAAAGCACTTATTTAGGGGAGGGGATAAAGGCGATGCCTGCCGCCGCCAGCATGCTGCGCCGCATCCGCGTGGATGTGGCGGGCAGGATGCGCCAGGCCGTGGATGCGTACTTTAGCCAGCTGGCGGATCGGGTGGTGGAGCGGCTTGGTAAGAGTGCGACCCATCCTTCGACTGGACTGCGCTCCGCTCAGGATGAAGATTCCAAGAAACTTCCCAGGGCCGAGAGCCTGATCAACAGCGACGACCGCAAGACGCTGGAGACGCTGGTGAAGCGCTTCTACGTGGAAGTGCTGCAGCTCTCCTGGGAGACGTGGAATGTGGCGCTGGGCATCGAGAAGGCCTTCGACATGACTGATCCGACCGTGACGTACGTGCTGCGCATGGCGGGTACCCGCGTGAAAGAGATCGAGTCCACGACGCTGGACGCGCTGCGCGAGGCCCTGAAGCACGGCAACGACAACGGCTGGAGTGTGGATCAGCTGGTGCGCGGCGACCCCGAGAACGGCATCCCTGGCCTGCGGGACATCATCGACGAGACGTACAAGGACCGCGCGCGCGTGATCGCCCGCACGGAGCTGGGCGAGGCCCAGAACACGGCCACCTCGATGCGCTACCGCGATGCGGGCGTGAAATTGGTGGAGATCCTCGACAACGGCTCGGACGACGATGACGAGGAGTGCAAGATCGCCAACGGCCAGATCTGGACCTTGACTTATTTCGAGAGCCATTCCCTGGAGCATCCCAATTGCACGCGCGCGGCGGCTCCGTATTTCGGCGATACGTCGCCTGACAGAGGATAAAGGAGAGACCCATGCAATACAAGACCCTGCCCTATTTCGTGAAGGAACTGGACGCGGCCACGCGCACCGTGGTTGGCATTTTCGCGGTGCATGGCAACATCGACTCTGGCGGCGATATGTCGGTCAACGGCTCGTTCGCCAAGCGGCTGGCTGAAGGCCGCTCGCGCGTCCGCTTCCTGTGGAACCATAACAGCATGAATCCGCCCATCGCCTCGATCAAGAGCATCCGCGAGGTGGGGCGTGAGGACCTGCCTTCGAAGGTGCTCGAATGGGCGCCCGATGCCACTGGCGGCATGGAAGTCACCCGCAAGTATTACGAGGGTGTGCCGCTGGCGGACTGGGTATTCAAAGGCATCCAGGAAGGCGACATCACCGAGATGTCATATGCCTACGACGTGCACGAGGTGACGCTCAAGGAGCGGGAAAACGGGCTGCCGCCCGTGCGGCTCTTGAACGACATCGAGCTGTACGACATCTCGGACGTGAACTGGGGTATGAACCCCGCAACTTCGGGAGTGAAGGGTCTGCCTGTGACAGGCACGACCTTTGCACAACACTCTGCGCTGGTGGTGGCCACCATCGAAGAGTTCGCACTACGCGCGAAGGATCGGAAGTCCTTCCGCGAGGCCGAGGGCCGCAACCTCTCTGAAGACACACGGGCGCGCCTGCAAAAGATGGCAACGGAGATCGAAGCCATTTTGCGCGAGACGAGACCGATGGCCGATCAGCAGGAAGTGCTGGCCGAACTCGCCAAATTCGAATTCAACAAATTCCAATAGGAGACCCTCACCATGACCGCTACTTTGAAAGAACTGCAAGACAAGCTGAACGCCAAGCGTGCCGAACTCGCGGAGATCTTCGAGAAATCCGCGACCACCGTCGACGGTCAGCATCGCTACAACCTGAACGCCACCCAGTTGGACGACGTCAAGGCCCGCAATACCGAGATCGACGACCTGGCCAAGCAGGTCGAGGACGCCAAGGCGCTGGACGACATCTATCAGTCCAATGCCAAGGCGCTGCGCGATAGCAAGACGCCCGCCACCAACCTGCCGTTCGCGCAGGACCCCAAAGGCGGACGCCAGCCCGAACAGCAGAAGACCCTCGGTCAGCTGTTCGTGGAGAGCGAGGCCTATAAGAAGGCCGAGCGCAAGAAGCACATCGACTTCAGCGCCCCTGATTTCGACTTCCTGCAGGCCAAGACCCTGATGGAGACGGGCGCGGGTTTCGCGCCGCAGAGCATCCGCACGGGCCGCGTGGTCGAGTATGCGCACCGCCGCCCGCTGGTGGCGGACCTGATCCCGCAGACCCCGACCGACCAGGCCTCCGTGGTCTACATGGAAGAGACCACCTTCACCAACAACGCCGCGACCCGCTCCGAGGGCGGCCAGGCTGGCGAGAGCGCCCTGGCCTATACCGAGCGCTCGAAGGCCGTGCGCGAGATCGCGCATTTTCTGCCCGTCACCGAGATCCAACTCGAGGATGTGGACGGCGTGCGCAGCATCATCGACAACCGCCTGTTGACCATGCTGGATCTGGCGGAAGAAACCCAGTTGCTGACGGGCGATGACAACGCCCCGAACCTGGGCGGCTTCCTGACCGTTGTCACACAGGCGCAGGCGCTCGGTGCGGACCCCGTCCCCGATGCCATCTACAAGGCCATGACCAAGGTACGCGTGACGGGCTTCGCTGAGCCTTCCGCGTATATCACCCACCCGAACGACTGGCAGGCCGTGCGCCTGCTGCGCACCGCGGATGGCGTGTATATCTGGGGCAACCCCTCCGAGGCTGGCCCTGCCCGCATCTGGGGTCTGCCTGTGGTCGAGACCACGGCCATGACCGAGAACACGGGCTTCCTGGGCGATTTCCAGATGTATTCGGAGATCCGCCGCCGCCGCGGCGCGAACATCAAGGTCAGCGACAGCCACAGCGACTTCTTCATCAAGGGCAAGCTGGCCATCCGCGCGGACAAGCGTCTGGCGCTGGTCGTGTACCGCCTGACCGCCTTCTGCAAGGTGACTGGCATTTAGAGTGACCAGGAATCAGTGATCAGTTAGCAATGGGTGGGCGATGGCCCACCCATTGGAAGGAGAAAAAGATATGGCTCCAATTATCGAAGGTGTGTACGAACATCGAAATGCGGGTGCGCCCAGTAATGGCACCGACGAGGTGCAAACGCTGACCATCGGCGGGACGCCCACGGGCGGAACCTTCAAGCTGGCATTCGACGGCTATACCACCGCCGCCATCGACTGGACGGACGTGGATAACACCCTGGTGGCGGCCATCGATGCGGCCCTCGAAGCCCTGCCCAATATCGGCACGAGCGGCGTGACCACCGCGGCTGGCACGTTGAGCAGCGGCATCGGCACGGTGACCATCACGTTCGGCGGAAACCTGACCAAGCTGGCGGTCCCCACCATCACGGTGGCAGACAACAGCCTGGAAGGAACCAGCCCGACCCTGGCGGTAGCGGAGACTACGCCTGGCGTAACCGCTACGGCGCGCGGCGCTGCCAAGGGTGCGACCCTGCAGGATACCACCAACGGCATCCTGTACATCAACACGGGCACGGCGCTGGCCCCGACCTGGACCAAGGTCGGTACGCAGACCTAAGACCCACCCAACCTCCCCCATCCTTCGACTGCGCGAGTACGCTCCGCTCAGGATGGGGGAGGAGAAAAAGGTGAAATATGGACGAGAAGAAAGTGAAAGTGCGCATTCTGCCGTTGAAGGGCATTGGCGGCGTGGGCAATGCAGGTGACGAGGTCTGGATGAGCGAGAGCGATGCGCAGTATTACGTGCGCGAGGGGTTCGTCGAGGTCATCGGTCCACTGTATCCTGCGCCCGAGCCTGAGGCCAAGCCGAAAGGCAAGAAGAAATGACCAGCCTGCTCTCTCCCGCAAATGTGCGCGCACTGGTGAAAACCAGCCTGGCGGACGGCGACCTGCAAGACGTGATCGACCGCATCGAGGCGCAGGTCACCGAGAGGATCGGGGAGCCGCAGACCGACGCGATGGCGACCACGATCACGAAGACCTTTCGCGGCGAGGGCTTCTACCTGGTCGTGCCCGCCGAGATCCATGCGGTGGTGAGCATCGTGGAAGACAGCACCACGCTGACGGGAGACGAGTATCAGACCTGGGCTGGCGGAGTGATCGAGCGGCTGCCCTCCGAAAGTTATTGGGGTGACCGCATCGTAGTGACCTACAAACCCAAGGACGACCGCAAGGTCCGCTCGCAGGTGATCATCGACCTGGTGCGCATTGTGATCGAGCGCACCGCCATGAAGAGCGAGAGCATCGGCGGCGAATATTCCTACACGGCCCCTGAGGACTGGGACGCCCAGTTCAACAAGGCCATGAAGCGGTTGACCTTCAAGGCTCTATAGAAAGGAGCATGATATGGCAAGGACTGCAATCAGCTATCAGCAGGTGGCACGCACTGGGCTGGCCGAGGCCCTGGCTGCGGCCAATGCTGACGGGCACAAGTTCTCGAACGACGGGCGCATCATCCTACACGTGGTGAATGGCGATGTCTCTCCGATCACCGTGACCATCCAGACGCCTGGCACCGTGGATGACCTGGCTGTTTCGGACCGCACCGTGACCATTTCGGATGAATCCGATAAGTTCATCGGCCCGTTCCCGCCTGGCATCTACAACCAGAGCGACGGCATGGTGTACGTGGACTTCTCTGCCGTGACAAACGTGACCGTCTCTGCACTGAGGGTGTAATGAGCCTGGATGCGTTCCTGAACCAGACCTGCGTCCTCACCCGCTCCCGCTCGGACGGCGTGGGCCCGTATAACGAGACGCTGCGCGCCGAGGAAGAGATCGGGCGCGACATCCCATGCCGCGTGATCGAGAAGGACATCCGCATCTTTGACAGGCAGAGCGCCGAGGGCACGTGGGTGCTGGCGACGTTGTTGATCCTGCCTGCCGAGACGGATGCGCGGGTGGATGACAAGGCGACGGTGGACGGAACGACCTACCTGGTGAAGAAGCCCCTGAAGCGCCAGCGCGGCAACGCAGAGCATCACGTGAGCTGCGTGGTGGAGGCCCTGAATGGGTGATTATCGTCTGGATTGGAAGGGTGATGATGTCAAGCGCCAGGTGCTGGAGAACGCAGCCGCCGCAATGGCCGAATTTGGTCTGACCGTGGAAGCCGAGAGCAAGAAGGAACTCCGCAAGGGCCACGGCGTGCTGACAGGAACCCTGAGACGCTCGATCCACACGGCCCTGCCTGGGTACGACTGGGGCGGGGATGACGTTGAGCCAAAGGGGAAAACAAGAGATTCCTCTGGAAAATTTGTTGCTGGTTCTCCCGAACGTGGAGGACAGCTTGTTATTCCAGATACGGATAACGTCACCGTGCAGGTTGGCAGTGGACTTCAATATGCAATGCCTGTTCACCAGGGACACCATTCCTTTCAGGGCTATCACTTTATAACCAACGGCCTGAACAAGGCCAAAGGGAAGCTACAAAGTATTCTGGCACGGCATAAGGTGCAACAATGATCGATCCTCTGGAAGCCGCGATTCAATTCTTGCTGAGCCGCTCGGAACTGGCCTCCCTGAACCGACGCATCTCCCTGCGCCACAAGTATGGCGAGGAGTGGACCACCGACCAGGTCTCTCTGGTAGTGCGGATGGACGACAGCGACCCAGACCACTACGTGCAATGGCAGACGGTGCGCCTGGAGGTGTGGTGCCTGGCAGACAACGATGCCGAGGCCATGCGCCTGTGGATGACGCTGATGGGCCTCTCGCGCAGTGTGGAGCGGGTGAGCGTGGAGACCACGCAGGGAGACGCCTTGATCTATTCCTTCCTTCCAGAGAGCGGTCCGTCGTACCTGCCCGATCCAGAACTGGACATGATGCGGCGCGTGCTGAGCTTCTGGCAGATCCAAGTCAGTGAGGTGAGCGTATGAAGAAAAACGCGCCCGATAATAAACTCTGGCGGCCATCTTCCGACAAGATGGTGAAGACCAAGATCAACCCCGACCGCAATATCCCTGGGGTCGGGAAGGCTGGCGACGTGGTCGAAGTGAGTGAACGCGTGGCCATGAATTTCATCGGTCAGGGTCTGGCGATCCTGGCAGATAAGGAGACCGAATGACCCTCAATTCCTACAACGTGCTGACTGGCGTGGGCCGCATGTATATTGCCCCAGTTGGCACCGCTTTCCCTGACGTGGACGATGCTCCGAGCGGATCGTGGATCGACTTGGGCGATACGCAAGACGGCGTGGACGTGGACCTGAACGACAAGATCGAGCTGGTGCACACTGACCAGCGCACGGGACCTGTGAAGGCCACCCGCACCGAAGAGTCGATGAAGGTCAAGACCAAATTGGCCGAGGGCACACTCGAAAACCTGGCGTATGCCTTGGGCGTATCTGTGACCGACACAGCGCCTGGCTCTGGAACCATTGGCACGCGCTCGATTCCTGCCTATCGTGGCGCTGAAGTTGCGGAATATGCGATCCTGTTTCGCGGCGGATCACCCTATGGGCCGTACAACGCCCAGTACCAGGTCCCGCGCGCATATTTCACGCTCGATGCGCTGAAATACGAGAAGGGCAAGAACCTGGCTTTGCCCATCACCATCGAGGCGTTGGAAGACCTGAACGCTGCGACCGCTAGTGAGCGCTTCGGCAAGCTGATCGCGCAGGACGCGGCTGCGCTTCCGTAGCCGATCAATCTGATCAATCTCCCCCATCCGAAAGGGTGGGGGAGTCACAAGGAGACCTCATGGACGACAAACCGATCTTGAACCTGGACGAAGTGCTGGGCGCGCGCACTCTCAAGGTGCGCTACAAGGGCAAAGAATATCCGATCCGACCTGTCGAGGCCCTCTCCCCTGAAGAATTCGGGAAGATGATGGCTTACGGGACCAAATTCCAGGAGATGAGCGCAGCGCAGGTCGAGCAAAACGGCCTCCTGATCCTCAAGGCCATCGACGACATGCTGGAGATCATCGGTCCCTCCCTGCCGCGCTATAAGCCCGCCTTCCTGGAACGGGTCAAGACCTTCTTCAAGAAAAAGACCTATCTCAGAAAGTTCGCGCTTTCGGTGCAGGAGAGTCAGGCCGTCATGCAGTTCTGGACGGAGAACAACCGAAAAAACGCAGCGGGGGCGGGGGAACCGATCAGGAAGCCCCGAACCCGACGCTAGATTATGGCGACGTGTTTGCGGCTCTCTCGTTTTGGTATCACCTGCCCTATAGCGAGATCCGCAGGATGCCCATGTCTGCCATTGGGCTGTACATGGAGCGCCTGCCCAGGCATCAAGCTACTGTGAGATTGATGATCGGCGAAGCTGCCTCTGTTCCGCACATGGAAGAGAGTGCCCGCATAGATTGGACGCAAGACCTGAAAGACCTACTGAACGAAGGCACGAAGCCAGCCGCTCCCGCATCTCCCGCGGCGTTGAAGATGGCAGGCATTGGAGTGCAGTTCGTTCCTAAAAGGTGAGATATGGGTAGTCTCGGTGAAGCTGTACTTGATCTGACCGCAGATCCCTCAAAACTTGATCCTGGCCTCTCTGAAGGCAAGAGCAAGGTCACTGGCGCGCTGGATGGCCTGAAAGGCGTGTTTGGTGAAGCCACGGGGACCATGCTGGGACAATTATCGGCTGGCGCGCTGCAAAACATCGGCGCTGGCATTGTTTCCGTTGGGAAGGACATCATGAGTTCGGCCCTGTCTGCGGAACAGTCCCAGGCGCAATTAAATGCGGTACTGGAATCGACAGGCGGGCAGGCAGGCGTGACAGCGGCGCAGGTCAACGAACTGGCGAATTCCCTTTCACAGGTCACCATGTTCGAGGACGACGCCATCGTAAGCGGCGAGTCCATGCTCCTGACCTTCACGAACATCGGCTCGGATGTCTTCCCATCCGCCACGCAGACCATGCTAGATATGAGCCAGGCTCTCGGCCAGGACTTGACCGCCAGCGCCATGCAGTTGGGTAAGGCACTCAACGATCCCGTGCAGGGCGTGACTGCCTTGCGGCGTGTGGGCGTTCAGCTTACGGACGACCAGGAAGCGTTGGTCAAGAAGATGATGGAGATGGGCGATGTGGCGGGCGCTCAGAAGATCATCCTGGAAGAGCTGCAAAAAGAATTCGGCGGAAGCGCCGAAGCCGCAGGCCAGACGATGGCAGGCCAATTGGAAATCCTCAACAATGAGTTCGACAACGTCAAGGAGGATTTAGGCACAGCATTTTTGCCCGTGCTGAAGGATCTGGTCGGGATTGCCAAGGACCTTATGCCTTATTTACAGCAGGCCGTGCAATGGTTTAGCAGCCTGCCAGAACCCGTCAAGGGCGGAGCAGCGGCAGTGCTGGCCATTGTGGCGGCGCTGGCTCCGCTGATCGGAGTAATCAGTTCAGTGGTGTCGATCATCGGCGTGATTGGTCCTGTTATCACAGCCATTGGCGGGGCGCTCGCTCCGATCCTGCCGATTATTCTCGCTGTCATCGCGGTCATTGCCTTGCTGGCGGTAGCCTGGAAGTTCAATTTATTTGGCATCCGCGACAACGTCATGATGGTGGTGACCGTAATCAAAAATCTATGGCAGGCCCTTCTTGCCTTCCTGCGAGGCGACACCACGGCCGCCACTGGATACCTGAAGGCAGCCTGGAGCGCTTACGCCAACCAGGTCAAGGCCAACTTTCAGGGAATCTGGGATTTCATCAAAAATATATGGAACACCGTCGCCAATTTTCTGAAATCGGTCTGGGAAGCGGCCTGGAATGCGGTTACAACCTATTTGCAGAATCGCGTGAACATAGTGCAGGCCAATATCCAGACGCTAATTGGATGGATCAAGAACGCCTTCAGTATCAATTGGAGCGATTTGGGCAAGCGCATTATCGACGGAATTGTGAGCGGCCTGCGAAATGGAATCAATGCCGTGGTGCAGATGGCGAAGAACGTGGCGCAGGCGGCGCTGAATGCGGCGAAGTCGGTATTGGGTATCCATTCTAAAAGTACGGCTTTTGAGGCAATTGGAGATTTCTCAGGGCAAGGTTATATGTATGGCTTAGCTAAGAGTTTGAGCCCTCAAATGGTCGGAGGAGTTTTGCAGCGAGTTGTATCCAGCACTGGGCAAACATTGAACCGCACGAGCAACACGAGCGTGAACATTTATAACCCGCGGCCCGAGCCCGCTTCGAGCAGCCTGGATAACACGATGAAGCGCCTATCCTATCTGGGAGTGTTGAAATGAGCAGTTGGAGTTATCGCGGAACCAACCTGGACGATTTGGGCATCGTGACGATGGTCTCGGATGCCTTCAAGATGCCCGAGCGGCGGGGCGGGAATGTGACCATTCCGTTTCGGCATGGGCGTGTGTACGTTGAAAAGTTCTTCGAGCAACGCACCCTGCAGCTGGGGCTGGAGATCCACGAGGCCAGCAGGGAGGAGCTGGAGGCAAAAATCGACCAGGTCAAGACGCTGCTGGCGCAGACAGGCCTGGGCGCGTTGACCCAGACGCTGGAGGATTTGAGCACGCGCAGCCTGCAGGCGGAATATGTGGGCGATCTCTCGCCCACGACCGTCTCTCCGCTGGCGGTGAAGATGGTGCTGGAATTTATCTGTCCAGACCCGTTCTTTCGAGGATCAAGCCTGGCGAGCGACGAGCGTACGATCAATTCCTCTCCGCTGGCATATACCCTCAATAACCCTGGCAGCGCCGAAGAGCGAAACCCGATCATCACCTTGACGGGGCCGCTGAGCAATACGGTCATCACCAACACCACCAACGGCCTAAGCCTGACGTATAGCGGCTCGATCCCGTCGCCGCGGGTGGTGACCATCCAGACCGACCCCGACACAGGCGAATACATTGCCACCAACGATCTGGGCACGAACGTGATCGGGAATATCAGCCATGCTGGGGATGTATGCCTCTTTGCGCTCGAGCCTGGTGACAACAGTCTCTCTGTCACCGACGGCACGCACACGACGGGCAAGGTCAAGATCGATTTTTATCCGCCCTACCTGTAAGCCCCTCCCATCTTCCCCCAAATGTCCTTCGACTACGCTCAGGACAGATTGGGGGAGGGGAAAGGAATCACATGACAGCCAACGATCCCATTGAATGGATTTTGAAAGATACTGACCTGAGCACTGACCTGGGCATCATGCCGCTGGGTCCAAGCAAGCTGTATTTGCAGTTGAATGAGCCTGGAAGTGGAGAGGTAAAAGTGCCAGGCGCAAGCCGCGCGGCGCAAATGGCCGCCTCTCAGATGTTTCTGGAAGGACTTTATCGAGGCGCGACACGAGGCGGGTTCTTTGTGGAGAACCTGAGCCAGGTGGATGCGGATTCAAGCGAGGGCGCTGGACAGTGGCTCTCGATGACGGGGCGGGGCGCACTGGCCATCCTGGAAGACGCCATCGTTTGGACGGATGGAACCAGCAAGACCAAACGCACGTTCGATTCAGCCACCAAGGCGTCCATCCTGATCGACCTGATCGAAGAAGCCAAGGCACGCGGATGTTTTGCTGACATCTCTTATGATTTCTCCGCCACTCAGGACAGCCTGGGAAATTATTGGACGGATACCATCGTGCTCGAACTGAGCGTTGGCACATCGCTATTGGAGGTGGTGCGCGATTTCTCCAGCATGGGGATGGACTTCGAGATGCTGGTGACGGGCGGCGGATACCTGCTCAAGGCCTATCGAGACGGAAAGGGCAGCGATAAGTCCTCCAGCATATATTTCCGCGTGGGCACGAATTGCGAGGAGGTGAGCAGGCAGGAGTTGGGAGGAGGCATCAAGAACGCCCTGTTGGTGCGTTACGAGGATGGGTATACCCGCGTGTATGACACACCCTCGATCACGGCCAGGCGCAGGCGCGAGAAATTGCTGGAGGCGGATTATGCTGGGAATTCCAGCATTGCAGCCACCTTTGGACGGGCCGAACTGGAACAGGTGGCAGACCCGCAGAAGTCGATTGCGGTGAAGATCTACGACGGGATCGGTCCGCGCGCGTTCGTTGACTATGACCTGGGCGACTACATCATGCTGGATGTGCGTGGGACAGAAACAAAATACCGCATCCGCGGCCTACAGTTGGAGTGGAACGGCGGCAAGGTGGCGGATGTGATCGTGGACTTGAACAGCACGATCATGGAAAACGAGCTAAAGATGGCGAAGGACATCCGCGACCTACAGGACCGCTGGGCTTCGGCGCACGATGCGGGCGCCTTGGATGCCACCTTTTGGGCGGCCGTTGGCGAGGCGAATGATGCCGTTTCTATATCCTGCATCTTTGTGGATGGGTCTTTGGTTTATGTGGGTGGAAAATTCGCGCAGATGGGAAATGTGGCTGCCAATAACATTGCTGTCTATAATATCGATTCCAGTTCATGGTCCGCTTTGGGCGACGGGCTAAACGATGAATGCTACGACATCGTTGTAATCGGCTCGAATGTATATGCCTGTGGGAAATTCAACGAAGCGGGTGGTGTGAGCGCCACCCATGTCGCGGTCTGGAATGGGACAAGCTGGGCGGCAATGGGAAGCGGGATTTCATCCAACTATCCATATTCAATGGCTGCTCTAGGAACTGATTTGCTTGTAGCTGGCAACATCACTACTGGCACTGGCTGGGTTGTGAAACGCTGGAATGGCTCCGCCTGGTCCACGCTGGGAGCGGAGGTGAGCTCAAGAATCTACGTTGTGCGCGTCAACGGGAGCGATGTGTATATTGGCGGTGAGTTCAACACTTCTGGGCTAACCTATTTATATGGCGTGGCTAAATTGGTCGGTTCGAGCTGGCAGGCGCTGGGAGATGGGGCCAAGGGTATTGTGCGAGCTATCGCGTTTATCGGGTCAAACGTATATATCGGTGGGGATTTCACGAAGGTGAGCGATGGACCTGGGGATTATGTGGCTGTTTGGGATGGATCTGCCTGGTCTGAACTGGGCAACGGCGTAGATGGGACTGTGAGAGCATTGGCCGCTTCGACCGTGGATATATTCGTTGGGGGAGATTTTCTCAATGCAAGCGGAGTGCCCGTCAACTATACTGCCAAGTACAATGGTGAGTCCTGGGAGGCATTATCCACTGGGTTGAACGGGTCAGTCTATTGCATGTCGATCTACAATATGATGGATATATATGTTGGGGGCAGCTTTACCCTGGCAGATGAAACCCCAGCACACATGATCGCAGCTTACCTGACCACGTTCGAGAGCATCATGGATTACATGGAGAATGCAAGCGGATACAGGCATCCTAATCACTCTGGGCATGTGCACAGCGTTGGAGATGGAGCAACTACCATTCAACCCAATGTGGTAGCCAACACCATGCTTGCAGATATGGACGCATCCACGATCAAGGGCAGGCCGCAAGGCGCTGGTACTGGCGATCCTGTTGACCTGACGCCTGCACAGTCCAGAAAGGCAATCCTGCCAGATTACAGTGCCAATGCGGGCAAGATTTTGGCCGTGAATGCAACGGCGGATGATACCGAGTGGGTAGAAGGCGGAGGTGGAGGCGGTGATGTGGTTGGTCCAGCGTCAGCGGTTGATAACCACATCGTCTTATATGATGGGACTACTGGTAAATTAATAAAAGATTCTGGGAAGACGCTCAGCGATTATGTAGCAATTGCACTGGCTGTAACTGGACGGATGCTAATCACAGATGCCAGCGGGAACGTCACCACGGTGGATAACTTAATCTACGACTTGACCAATAAGATCATGGTGCAGGGGGCTACATCTGCTGTTATAGGCGGGGCTAACTCTCAAGAGTTGATCGGCGATGGAGCATCTGCTGGAAAGATCATCGCCTCGTTTGGGACAGCAGTTAATGGTTTTTTGGCCTTCGTGCGCGGACGCGGAACGAAAGCCAGCCCGAGCGCCATTCAGAGCGGCGATGTGATTGGTGCTGTCCGTGGACGCGCATATTACAGCACGGGGTCATCACTATCCAACACGCAGGTTGACATTGAGATGATCGCTACCGAAAACTGGTCAACCACTGCGCGCGGCTGCAAGATCGTTATCAGCACTACGCCAAATGGATCGACCACCAAAACGGTCGTCTTGACCATTGACCAAGACGGGAATGTAAACATCCCGAGCGGGACATACAATATCAACGGCAGTCCGCATACGCACAGCTATGCACCTACATCCGCGCAGTATTTAACGCTGGCGACGGATGCAACACTATCTTCCGAGCGGGTACTGACGGCTGGGATCAACCTGGCCTTGACAGATGGCGGGGCGGGCGGGGCCGCCACGTTGGACATGGTGATGCAATCGGCTACGGTTTTTCACGATACGACACAGACTATTGCCACAGGGTCATGGACGACCGTCGCCCTGGATAATGAGGTTTCGGACCCGCAGGGTTGGCATGACACGGTGACGAATAACAGCCGCATCTATGTCCCTGCTGGGGAATATCAGGTATTGATCCAGAATATGAACTTTGCGAGCAATTCTACGGGGTTGCGTGGGGTGCTGGTGAAGGATTCGGATGGGAATGTGTGGGGGGAGAATATGGTGACTGCCCTGAATGGTAACTATACGCCCGTGCCGCTGGCAACGCAGCGCACAATCAGCGGATCGGGAAAGTATATATATTTGCAAGTCTATCAGAGTAGTGGCGGAAATTTGAATTTAAATGCGTATTGCAAGGTGACGGTGAATCGGCTGAAGTAGCATACAAACCCTGCTGAAGCAGGCATTTGTATTGTGTCTCCAATTCCTTGCAAAGTTGCTGAAGTAAAAAAGAGACCCGCCTAGGCGGGTCTCTTTTTTACGTGCCATCCGCGGGGTTTGTAGCGGATTGGGGCTTCATAAACTAGGCCTACAATGAGGTGCCTCCACGGGGATTCGAACCCCGGTTTAAGCCTTGAGAGGGCTTCGTCCTGGGCCACTAGACGATGGAGGCTCATGAAGCGGGCGTGATTTTATCACTGGTAAGGTGACTCGTCAACGAATTGGGGAAAATCCCCTCATGGTAGGATTGGCGCACACCGTCCGATTTCATATACTTGCTTTACCAACCATAGGAGAATGAGATGAAACGAATCTTCCTTGCCCTGGCCGTCCTCGTGCTCGCCAGCCTGGCCTGCAGCGCCGTCAGCAGCGGGACCAGTAACCCGCCCACCCAGCCGTCCAATCAGAACGCTCCCACGCCCGTTCCGCAAAACTCGTCGGGACAAATCCTCTTCCAGGATGACTTCTCGGACCCGAACAGCGGCTGGCCTGCCGACGCCGACACGGACAAGTCTGCCAGTTACAGCAACGGCCAATACCTTCTGCAAGCCCTCAGCACCAAACAGGATGTTTGGGCGCACCCTGGACAGTCCTTTGGCGATGTCCGCGTAGAGGTGGACGCCACCAAGTCCAGCGGCCCCGAGGACAACAGTTTCGGCCTGGTGTGCCGCTTCGTGGACAACGACAACTTCTATTTCTTCGTCGTCTCCAGCGACGGCTATCAGGCCATCGGCAAATACCAGGCGGGCCAGTTCAGCTACCTCTCCGCCGACAAAATGCAGTCCACCTCCAACGTCAAGTCGGGCACGGCCACCAACCACCTGCGCGCCGACTGCATTGGGTCCACACTGACGCTGTACATCAACGGCCAGCAAACCTCCTCGGTGACCGACTCCAGCTTCAGCACGGGCGACGTCGGCGTGATCGTCGGCACTTTCGACACGCCCAACGTCGGTGTCCTGTTCGATAACTTCGTCGTCTACAAGCCCTAGTCTGGGATCAAAAAACAGCCCGATGGAAAAAATCCATCGGGCTGTTTCCGTTTAATGAGCAGAACACAATCTCAAGACTGAGGCTGGGCCGCCGTACCCTCGGCCTGTTTCCGCCCCCCGCGCAGCGACAGGAAGATCGTCAGCATATAGCCGAGATATGCGATCATTTCCGTCAGCGACGGGGTGGGGTTGTAGCCGAACAGGGTCTGCATGAATTGGCCCAGGATCGAATCGGCGGGCAGGAAGGCGTTGGCATCCCAAACGTGCTCGATCACCGCAGGGATCAGGCCGACCTCGTTGAACTCGTGCACGCCATGCGCAACCAGTCCCGCCGCGAACAGGATCAGCAGGATGCCCGTCACCTGGAAGAAACGCCGCAGGTCCAGGCGGACGATGGCCGCGAACATGGACCAGCCCAACAGGATGGAGGTCCCCAGCCCGAGCGCCGCGCCGACGGCGGTCTGCAACGCGTCCGAGGCGAAGACCGAGGCCGTCAGGAATAGAGCCAATTCGATGCCTTCGCGAACCACCGCCACGAAGGCCAGCCAGAAGATGGCGCGCCGTCCTGTGGAAGCCGCCGCCTTGTGGACGCCCTCTTCCAACTCGGACTTGAGCGTGCGGGCCTGCTGGCTCATCCAGAAGATCATCCAGGTCAGGATGCCCGCCGCGATCAACATGGTCGCGCCTTCGTAGATCGGCTCGGCGGGACCCTCCAGCTCCAGACCAAGGATGGTCAGCAGGATGGCGGCCAGCGCGCTGACGGCGGTCGCGCTCAACACGCCCCACCACAGGGCGGGGACTAGGTCCGCGCGGCGGATCTTGCGCAGCGCGCCAATCACGATACCGATGATCAGCGCCGCTTCGATGCCTTCACGCAGAGACAGTAAATAAGAGGGAAGCATGAACACCTCGTAGGGTAGGATAAAGAAAACCAGCCTAAATCAGACTGGTTTTATCTGAAATATTCTATCATCGGGGCATGGATTTGGCAAGATATTTATCACTTTTATGATAAATATTCCTTCATGCCGTCCCAGCCGAGCGGTGAAAAGCCGGGTTGTGTGCGCAAAACCCTTGTAAATTCCAAAAAACATGCTATGATTGATTATGATTGATTTTGATTGAATATGAGCGATTTTATCCCCACCCCCGAACGACAGAAACAGATCCTCTCCCTGCTCTCCAGGCAGGGACGCTTGAGCGTGGCCGAGATCGTGGAGCAGTTCGCGATCAGCGAGGCCACGGCGCGGCGCGATCTGGAGACTCTGACCTCGCAGGGCAAGGCCCAGCGCGTGCACGGCGGCGTGATTGCCCTCGACCAGGCGCCGCCTGAGTTGCCCATCCTGCAGCGCGAAGGCGAACAGGCAAACGAGAAGGCCGCCATCGGACGCGCCGCCGCGGACCTGATCCACGACGGCGAGACGGTCTTCCTCGGCTCGGGCACGACCGTGCTGGAAGCGGCTCGTCATTTGCGCGAACGCCGCAACCTGACGGTGGTCACCAACTCCCTGCCCGTGCTGAACGCGCTGGCGGGCCTCAAAGAGGTGATGGTTGTCTCGCTGGGCGGGCAGTTGCGCGACAGCGAACTCTCCTTCATCGGTCACATCACCGAACAGGCACTGGCCGAACTGCGCGTGGATAAGGTGCTGATCGGCACGCGCGGACTGAGCCTCGAACACGGCCTGACCAACGATTATCTGCCCGAGACCCTGACCGACCGCGCCATCCTGAAGATCGGGCGAGAGGTCATCGTGGCGGCGGACCACACCAAGGTCAATCGCGTGTCCACGGCGCTGCTGGCCCCGTTGACCAGCATGAACACCTTCGTGACTGACATAGGTGCGGACAAGGCATTCCTGCAAGCCTTGAAGAAACTCGACATCCGCATGGTCATCGCGGAGTGAGGAAACGCCATGCTGCTGGAGAACTTCCGCCCCAAGTCGCAACTGGTGACCCAGACCACGCTGGTGAACAGGCCGCGTTTCCCCGTCATCGACGCGCACAACCATCTGGGCGAGGAGTTCGGCGGCGGCTGGGATCAGAAGCCTCTCGGCGAATTGCTCAACCTGCTCGACGAAGCGGGCGTCACCCATTACGTCGATCTCGACGGCGGCTGGGGCGAAGACATCCTCGCGGCGCACCTTGCACATTTCAAGGAAGGCGCACCCGAGCGCTTCAAGATTTTCGGTGGCGTGGATTGGTCGAAGTGGGAAAGCCTGGGCGATGGATTCCCCGAATGGGCGGCAACTAGGCTCAAGGTCCAGAAAGGGATGGGCGCACAGGGACTCAAAGTCTGGAAACCGTTCGGCCTGCACGTCCGCGATCATCGCGGAGAATTGGTCCAGGTCGATGACCCGCGCCTGATTCCGCTATGGGAAGCGGCGGGCGACCTCGGGCTGCCCGTGCTGGTCCATGTGGCCGACCCCGTGGCTTTCTTCGACCCCATCGACGAGACGAACGAACGCTGGGAGGAAATTGGCGCGCACCCCGATTGGGCCTTCACCAGCCCGCCCTTCCCGCCCTTCATGCAAATTATGAACGGCTGGTTCAACCTTGTGAAGCGGCACCCCAACACGACCTTCATCGGCGCGCACGTGGGATGCTACGCCGAAAACCTGGGCTGGGTGGGCGCCATGCTGGATGCCTGCCCGAATTACTACATCGACATTTCCGCGCGGCTGGGGGAATTGGGACGTCAGCCGTACACGGCCAGAAAATTCTTTTTGCAATATCAAGATCGAATCCTCTATGGCTCGGACATGAGTCCCGACCTGGAGGCCTATCGTCTGAGCTATCGTCTGCTCGAAACCGACGACGAATATTTCAACTACAACACCAACGAAGTGCCCGCGCAGGGACGCTGGTATGCGTACGGGCTGTCCCTGCCCGATGAAGTGCTGCAAAAGGTATATCGAGCGAACGCAATGCGCGTGTTGGGATTGGAGTCAAAGTGACCGAATTGAATCTTTCTGCCATTGGCGATATCGCGGAGGACATCGAAGAAATCGTCCACCTGGTAAAGGAGTTTCAAACTGCCAGCAACGTGAAGGTCAACGTGACACGCCTGCCATGGGAACGCGCCTGGCAGACCCTGTTGATGACCGCCATGGAAGGCAAAGGCGGCGACGTCTCGCAGGTGGGTTCCACCTGGGCGCCGACCCTGGCCGCGTTGGACAGCCTACGCTGGTTCAGCGAGACCGAGATCCGCACTATGGGCGGACCACTGGCCTTCGTACCCGCCGCCTGGCAGACCGTGCGCGTGGAAGGCAGGGGCGAGGTGTGGGCCATCCCGTGGTCGGTGTACACCTTCGTCATCTTCTATCGGCGCGATCTGTTGAAGAAGGCGGGCGTGGACGAAGCCGCCGCCTTTGCCACTCCCGAGTCTATGCAGGAGACCTTCCAGACCCTGCAAAGTGCGGGGATCACGCCCTGGGCCATCCCCACCACTGCCCATTATCTCGACCTGCCGCATATCGCATCCTCGTGGGTACGCGCGTACGGCGGTGACTTCATCTCCGCCGACGGCAAAAAGGTAATCTTTAATTCGCCGCACGCTCGCCAGGGATTGGTGGAATTCTTCAGCCTGTATCGTTTCCTCCCAGCCCGTTTCCGCGGCCTGACGTACGAGGCCTGCCTCGATGAGTTTTTCGGCAAAGGTAACACGGCTGCGATAATCGCGGGCGCGGAATCCTATAGTGACGCGCTCGAAGAGGATGGCATTCCCGAAGAATTTCGCGACCAGATCGGCGCGGCGGCCATCCCTGGCGTGCCGTGGATCGGCGGTGACCACCTCGTGGCCTGGAAGACCGTCCGCACGGACCCCGACAAGGAGCGGGCCGCCGTGGCGTTGATCGAGTCGCTGGCGTCGGTGGAGAATCAGGCCCGCCTGTATCGCGAAAACGCCATCCTGCCCGCGCGCCTGGACGCTTACGCGGACCTGGATTTTCAACCCGAGGGAATGCGGCTTGTTTTGGAGAAGATCCTTCAAGAAGGACGTCCGCATCCGCCCGCGCGGTTGTGGCGGCGCATCGAGTCGATGCTGGTGGACATGCTGTTCGATATTGCACGCAGCGTGATGGATTTTCAGAAGCAGGAACCCGCGGAAATCGTGGGAGCCAAACTCGCAGAATACGAAAGGCGCCTCTCGCTGGTGCTGGGCGGATAGTCCCCACCGAGAGAGCATCGACATCATGGAACATTACACCTATCAAGAGATCAAATCGCAGACCGAGGCCTGGGCGCAGGCGCTGGACGTGACCCGCTCCGCCTCCTTGCCGAAGGCCGCGGACTATGAGCAAGTCGTTTTCACGGGCTGCGGCTCGACCTATTACCTGTCGCTGGCGGCGGCGGCCCTGTACCAGGAATTGACGGGACGCTCCGCGCGTGCCGTGCCTGGCAGCGAGTTGCTGTTGAACACGCCGACCGTGTTAACCAGTGAGAAGACCCTGCTGGTATCTATCAGCCGCTCGGGCACCACCACCGAGACGGTCAAGGCGGCGCAGAAGTTCAAGGGCGAGCAGCGCGGCGATGTGGTCGTCATCAGCAACTATGACGAAGTACTTTCACATTCTGCGGATTTCAATCTGCTGATCGACAAAGGCCAGGAAGAGTCCGTGGCGCAGACGCGTTCGTTTGCTTCGATGTTCGTGGCGGTCTCGGCTTTTTGTGCGCGCATGGCAGGGCGCGATGACTTGCTCGACTCGATGCGCGGATTGCCCACGGCGGGTGACCGTTTGATGAGCCGCTATGAATCTTTCGCGAAGAGTCTCGGCGAGAACCTGGACTTCGACCGTTTCTACTTCCTCGGCTCGGGAGTCCGTTATGGGCTGGCCTGCGAAGTAAACCTCAAGATGAAGGAGATGACCCTCACGCATAGCGAGCCCTTCCACGTGCTTGAGTTCCGCCACGGACCGATGAGCATGGTCAACCAGAAGGCGGTGGTGCTGGGGCTGCTGTCGGATGCGAACCGCGTCCACGAGGCGAAAGTGCTCTCAGAGATGAAAGCGCTTGGGGGTACGGTGACAGGCCTGGGCGAGGCAAATGCGGAGATCGCCTTCGAGTCAGGCGTGGCCGAAAGCGTGCGCGGAGTCCTGTATCTGCCCGTGCTGCAATTGATGGCCTATTATCGTTCCGTGGCTAAAGGCTTGAATCCCGACCGTCCCTCCAACCTGACGGCGGTGGTGAAGTTGGATTTCTAGTCGACGTTGACGAGCGGCGGGGTGCGTCCAACCCGATAGCCGTGTTCCCTGTCTGGCACGCGCGCAAGCGTGGTGTCGCGGCTGTCCTAGTAAAGTGGAGAAGACATGAGAAAACTTCTGTTCGTTCTCGTAGTAGCCAGCCTGTTGCTGACGGCTTGCGGCGGTGGAGCCAAGCCCGCCGCTGGGAACGGTCCCGTCACCATCACCTTCATGATGTGGGGCGCGCCCGAAGAACAGACCGTCTGGCAGGCGGTGGTGGACGATTTCCAGGCTGCCAACCCGAACATCAAAGTCAACGTGGAAGTCTCCGACTGGGATTCGTACTGGACGAAGCTCAACACCCTGTTCGCGGGCGGCACACCGCCCGACGTGTTCGCGATGGATGCGCCGCTATACCTTGACTGGCAAAGCCGCGGCGCGCTGCTGAACCTCCAACCCTATATCGACGCCAACCCTGGCTTCCTGGATGGCTTCTATCCGCAAACGCTGACGGCTTATAAACTCGACGACGGCTACTATGGCCTGCCGCGCGACTTCAATACCATCACCCTGTTCTACAACAAGGACATGTTCGATGCGGCTGGGATGCCGTACCCGACCGGGGATTGGACCTACGATGACCTCATGGCGGCGGCCATCCAACTGACGAAGGACACCGACAACGACGGCAAGACCAATCAATATGGCCTGTGGACCGACACCTGGGACATGGAACTGTTCTGGAGCGAGTTGATCTGGGCCAACGGCGGCGAAATCCTCAGCCCCGACCACACCAGGACCCTGATCGCCGAGGGCGGCGCGCGCGATGCCTGGACCTACATCGACACGCTCTATAAGGAAGGTGTCATGCCCACGCCTGCCACGGCGGGCGAATACGGCGGCGACCTGTTCCAGTCGGGGCAGGCGGCCATGACCACCATCGGTCACTGGGCGGTGCCTGGCTACGTGGCGTCGAACATCAATTTCGGCGTGGCGCCCATGCCGAAGGGTCCGCAGGGTGCGGCCACCAGCGTCAACAGCGCGGGCTTCGTCGTCTCGAAGGATTCCAAGAATCACGACGCAGCCTTTGCCTTCATCAAATTCGCGTTGAGCGAATCGGGACAGAAGCGTCTGGCCGAGCTGGGATTTTCCATCCCCGTGTTGAAGTCCGTGGCCGAGAGCGATGCCTACCTCAAGCAGGCTGGCAGCTTCGACCAGAAGGTCTTCCTCGACTCGCTGGCCTTCGCGCACATGAAGCCCGTCTTCAAGGGCTATGAGGAGTGGGCGGGCGTCGTCGGCGACGGGTTGATTCCCGTCTGGGATGGCGAAGCCGAGCTGGGTCCCACACTCGACGAAGTGGTCAAGTCTGCGGACGAGATACTGGCGAACAACAAGTAATTCATAAAAGTCCTGACAGGTTCATCTGAACCTGTCAGGACTGGCAAGGACTGCTCATGGAATACGGTCTCAAACCGCTTGGACGTGAAAAACTCTGGTTATGGGTGATGCTGGTGCCAACCATCATTGGTCTGGCCTTTGGCACCATCGGGTCTCTGCTTGCCACGTTGACGTTGAGCTTCTTCGATTGGGACTTGATCGGCGCGCCCACCTGGGCAGGGTTCTCCAATTACGTTCAACTGTTCCAGAATGAATCCTACATGGAGGCATTCTCGAACACGTTGAAATTCTCGGCCATGTACGTGCCTGGCGTGGTCATCATTTCTTTGCTGCTGGCCGTGCTGCTTAACCGCAAGATCCGCGGCGTGGGCATCTTCCGCACGATCTACTTCCTGCCCACGGTCACGTCGGCGGTGGCCACGGCCCTGGTCTGGAACATGATCTACGGTAGGGACACGGGCATCCTGAACTTCATGCTCGAATCCGTCGGGCTGTCGCCTGTCTGTTGGCTGTGTACGAACAATGCCATGCTGTCGGTGGTGATCGTCAACGTGTGGGGCGCGATCGGCGAGGGCATGATCATCTTCCTTGCAGGGCTGACCGCCATTCCGCGCGATTATTACGAGGCGGCCGAGCTCGACGGCGCGAACGGCATCCAGCAATTCCTGCGTGTGA
>CALFXA010000107.1 GCA_937928015.1 uncultured Anaerolineales bacterium
GACCACCGAGATCTACACTCTTTCCCTACACGACGCTCTTCCGATCTTGAAGACGCCATTGTTCGCGCCCAGGTCCCAGATAACGGACGGCCCGACGCGCGCCGTCCACTCACCCACCAACTGCTTCTTGTGCTCGAAGGCGGCGTCGGAGTAGTTGGTGATGTCGTAGTAGTTGCCCCATTCTGTGCCTGCGGGTTTCCACTCCAACTTCCTAACCGCCCCCTCCAGGCTCTCCAGCAAGCCCAGGAAGGCGTTTTGCGACATCTGGGCCTTAGAAGCATCCTGCTTGACGTCTGCGTCGGCGTAGCGGGCCTGTGCGCCCGCGTGGACGTGGATATGAGTCAGGAGGCCAAAGTCGAGGCGGGTGCGGAAGGGCAGCAAGCGGCTGGCCAGGTCGAGCGGGACGCCGTCGATGTAGACGCGCAGCAACTGATTCAGGCGCACATCCACCTGGGCCATCAGCGCCAGCGGGGCCAGGAAGTGCTGACAAAACTGGCGGTAGGCGTCCCAGGTTTGGCCTTCTTTGTACAGGCCAAACGAGAGCGTGTCGATCAGGGTCGCCTTGCCGCGCACAAATTGGATGTTGTAGGCGCTGGCATCCTTGAGCGACATACCCGCCTTGAGTGCGCGCTTCTGGATCGACAACGTCGCCAGGGCGGCGTCCTTCAACTGGCTGAACGACCACTCGTAGGGGTAGGAGATGAACGGGACACGCTCGGGCTGAATGACCTTGAACACAGACTCGGCCTGGGCTGGAGCTTGGTCCGCTTCGACGTGCGGAATCAGCAGCCCCGCCTTGACCAACCTGTTGTACAGGTCCGAGTCCATCAGGCGGGTGTACTCGTCCGCATAGGAGCGGTTGACCTGGCGCAACAGGACCCCATCACGGGTGAACAAAAACCCGCTGGGGTCCCGAAACGAGGCAGACAGTTGATGCGGCTCAGGCATCGGCGTTGTCATCATCCTGATCTACGGCCTGGTCCTTCTTGCCGAAGAGACTTTTGATCTTGCTCCAGGAGGCGCGCAGGGCAATTCCAATCGCCAGCAGGGATGCAATCAAGACCTGAATGATGATGCTGCCCGACCCGGGGTCGAGGTAAGGGGGAGGTGAGAATAACATGGCTACTTCTATTCGACAGTCTCAGGAACGACTTCCTCCAAGAGGAAACTTTCCTGGCATTGAGTACATTGCGCCTCGCGTTTGTTGGCGATGACCAGCAGCCCACCGCATTTCGGGCAGGGACGGGCCAGCGGTTTCTTCCACGAGGTGAAATCGCAGTTGGGATAATTCAGGCAGCCATAAAAGACGCGGCCCTTGCGGGTCTTGCGTTCCACCAGATCGCCGCCATCCTTCGGACAGGAGACACCGATCTTCTCCAGCCACGGCTCGGTATAGCGGCAGGTTGGGAATCCGCTGCATGAGATGAACTTGCCGTAACGTCCGTAGCGGATGACCAGGTCCCGCCCGCACTCGGGGCAGGCGCGGCCAATCGGCTCGGGTCCCGACTTGACGACGGGCATGTCGGCCTGGGCCTTTTGCACGTCGGCGGCGAAGGGCGTGTAGAATTCCTGCATGACCTCCGCCCAGTGAGCCTGGCCCTCGGCGATCTTATCGAGGTCCTCTTCCATGCGGGCGGTGAAGGACAGGTCCACCACATCGGAGAAATACTGGATCATCAAATCGTTGACCAGCATGCCCGTCTCGGTGGGAACCAGGCGCTTGTCGATACGTTCGACGTATCCGCGCGCCTGGATGGTCGAGAGTGTAGGCGCATACGTGGACGGGCGTCCGATGCCGTTCTCTTCGAGCGCAGCCACCAGCGAGGCCTCGCTAAAGCGCGGCGGCGGCTGGGTGAAATGCTGTTCAGGGATCAGGCGGACCAATTCCTGCTTTTGGCCCTCGGCCACATCCGCGGGGATACGGACGTTCTCTTCCTCGTCCTCGACCTTGGCATCCTCGTTCCTGGCCTCTTCGTACACAACCAGGAAACCTGGGAATTTGACCGCCGAGCCCGACGCACGCAGCAAATATTCATGCGCAGAGGTCTTGCCTGTCACTTCGACCTGCAGGGTGTCGTACACGGCGGCTTCCATTTGAGAGGCCACGAAGCGCTGCCAAATCAGGTTATAGAGCTTGTACATGGCGGGTTCGAGGAAGGCCTTGACCTTCTCGGGGTCGCGCATGGCCGAGGTCGGGCGGATGGCCTCATGGGCCTCCTGCGCGCCTGCCGACTTGGTCTTATAGACAGGCGGTTCGGGCGGCAGATAATCGCTACCGTATTTGCCCGTCACATATTCGCGCGCCTCATTCTGTGCCAGCGTCGAGACGTTGGTTGAGTCGGTACGCATGTAGGTGATGAGACCCGTCGTGCCGCCATTGCCCACGTCCTGGCCTTCGTACAGGCCCTGGGCCAATGCCATTGTCCGCTTGGCGGTGAAGCCCAGTTTGCGCGAGGCCTCCTGTTGCAGCGTGGACGTTGTAAACGGCGCAGACGGTCGGCGGCGGCGCTCTCCGCGCTTGACCTTGGTGATGTCGTAGGCTGCCGTCTCCATGTCAATGAGAAAAGGCTTGACCGCTTCCTCATTGGGCAGTTCGGGGTCCTTGTCGTCGATCTTGACCAGTTTGGCCAGGAAGGACTGCTTCAGGCCTTCGGGCTTGAACTCGGCGTGGATGGACCAATATTCGACAGGCACGAACACATCGATCTCGCGCTCGCGCTCGACGATCAGGCGCAGCGCCACCGATTGCACGCGTCCCGCCGACAGGCGACTGCGCACCTTCTCCCACAGGATCGGGCTGATGCTGTACCCCACCAGACGGTCCAGCACGCGGCGGGCCTGCTGGGCGTTGACCAGGTTCATGTCGATCTCGCGCGGGTGCGCGAAGGCTTCGTTGATGGCAGGCTCGGTGATCTCATGGAAGACCACGCGTTTGGTGCGCTCAGGCTCGATCTCAGCGGCCTCCATCAGATGCCAGGAGATCGACTCGCCTTCGCGGTCGGGGTCGGTCGCCAGGTAGATTTCCGCGGCAGACTTGGCCAGCTTCTTGATTTCCTTGACGACTTCCTTCTTCTCGTTCGGGACACGATACTTCGGCTGGAAGTTATTCTCCACGTCCACGGAAAGCTGCGACTTCAATAGGTCGCGCACGTGCCCCACCGAGGCGCGGACCGTGTAGCCCCTGCCCAGGAAGCGGCCGACTGTCTTGGCCTTGGCAGGCGACTCGACGATGACCAACTTGCCTTCTCGCGGCTTTTCCACCTTCTGCCTCTCGGGCGGAGTCAGCCCAGCGTGCGCGTCGGTCCTGCCCATGCGGAACAACTTGGTCCCGCACTCGGGGCATATACCGACGGTCACAGGCGAACCCTTGGCATTGAAAGACGCCACGGGATCTTTCATCTCCCGCTTGGTCTTGCACTTCATGCAATAAGCTTCCAAAACTCAAACCTCCAGGGAACCTGGCTTACCGATCCGTTCCCTCATCATAAATATTGATGTAATTCATTCTTTTTCAACGTATCCACCACGGCACGGACCTTCTGCGAATGATCCTTGTGGCAGACCAGTAACACGTCGCCGCTATCGACGATGATGACGTCGTGCAGGCCGATGGTCACGACCAGGCGTTCACTGCGGTTGCCGTAGACCAGGGAGTTGCGCGTGTCTTCGGCAATATGCTGGCCCGCAAAAACGATATTGCCGTCTTTGTCGGGCAGGAGCACATCGAAGAGTGAATCCCACGAACCGACATCGCTCCACTCCAGGCCGCCCGCGGGCAGCACCGCCACCTTTTCAGCATGTTCCATGATACCGTAGTCGATGGTCTCGTTCTTCAACCCAGGCCAAACCTTCTGGACCAGCTCATCCCGCTTGGGCGTCCGCCAGGCAGATTCGATCTGGCACAGCGATCCATACAGGTCGGGCATCAGGCGTTCGATCTCGGTCAGGATGGCACCCGCTTTCCAGACGAACATACCCGAGTTCCAGGAATGGTCGCCCGTGCTGAGCATGACGCGTGCCTGCTCTTCGGTGGGTTTCTCCCTGAAACGGGAGACGTGATACACGGGATAGATCACACGCTCGGAGATTGGCTCGCCGCGCTGAATATATCCGTAGCCCGTGCCTGGATAGGTGGGCGTGATGCCCAGGGTGACCAGATAATTCTTCTCGGCCACATCCACCGCCACACGGATCAGTAAATGGAACAGGTCACGATTGCGGATGAAGTGGTCGGCGGGCAGGACCGCCATCACGGCCTCGGGGTCGCGCTGGCGCAGGGCGACAGCCGCCAATCCTACCACCGAAGCGGTGCCGCGTGGAAGGGGTTCCATGAGGAAATTTTCGGCGGGGAGCTCGGGGGCCTGCTCCTGCAGGCTGGGCGCCTGGTCGGCCACGGTCACCACCAGGATGCGCTCGGGGGGCAGCAGGCCCATCAAACGGTCCACGGTGGTTTGGAATAACGTGCGATGCTCCTCCAGCAGGGGAAGCATCTGTTTGGGACGGTCACGCCGCGAGACAGGCCAAAGGCGGGTCCCGCCGCCGCCTGCCATGATCACCGCATAGGTGTGATCAAGGATATCGGTCATGTAAGGTAATCTCCATTCGCTTCACGGATCGAGACATAGTGCATTCCGCCAACCTGACGCACCATACCTTTAAGTTCCATCAGAGTAAGTGTAGCGGAGACTTTCTCAATTGGCAAGCCAGTCTGATTTCCCAGTTCGTCCACGTGGATGGGCTGCTCGCCCAGCGCGGCCAAGAGTTTCGCCTCGACCTCGTCGCCGGGCAGGATCTTGCGGGCGGCCTTGTGCTCGCCCATGCGCGTCAGGTTCAGGGCTTGCATCAGGTCGCTGGCGGTCAATAATGGCTGTGCGCCGTTCTGGATGAGCTTGTTGGTGCCCTTGCTCTGCGGAGCCAGGATGCTGCCAGGCACGGCGAAGATCTCGCGTCCCTGCTCGGCGGCGAATTCGGCGGTAATCAACGCGCCGCTGGTCTCGCCCGCCTCGATCACCACCACCGCCAGCGACAACCCCGAGATGATGCGGTTGCGCGGCGGAAAGTTCGAGGCGTCGGGCGGCGTGCCTGGCGCATAATCGCTGACGACTGCGCCGCGTTCCATCATCTGTTCGGCCAGGGCGCGATGCTCGGGCGGATAGATGCGGTCCACGCCCGAACCGAGCACGCCGATGGTACGTCCGCCCGCCTTGAGCGCGGCCGTATGCGCCACCGCGTCCACACCGCGCGCCAATCCGCTGACCACGGTGATGCCGTTGGCAGCCAGGAAGGAGGCGATCTCCTCGGTCACCTGTCGGCCGTAGGGCGTGACCCGCCGCGTGCCAACAATCGCTACGGCAAACATATCGTCGGGCAGGTACTCGCCGCGCAGGTACAGCACAGGCGGCGGCTGGTCGATCTCGCGCAAGCGCGCGGGATACGACTCATCGTTCCAGGTCAGGATTTGGATGCCCTGTCGGGCAATCTGCTCGGAAATTTTTTCGAGGTCCACGTTTTCGCGCGCCTGGACAACGCGCTCGACCAATTTCGCCCCCAGGCCTGCCTCCGCCAAATCGGCGGGATTCGCCTTCCAGGCCGTTTCCAAATCCCCAAAATGATGGATCAGCGCCTGCAAGCGCACAGCGCCAATCCCCTTGATCAACGTAAATCCGACCCAGTACCGTTTATCGTCCATGCCTCTTGGTAGCGCGGAAGATTTTGTGCGCTACAGCCCCTCTAGCAAATGTACGCGAATGACTCCCGCCTCGGGCTGCACATCCAGGATGACGGATGGGATGGCCGGCAACAGGGTTTCTTTGCCCGCTTCATCTTTCACGACGTACACGTCATTCGCGCCCGTTTCGAGAATCTCGGTCAGCGTGCCGAGCGGATGATCCGTCTCATCCACCACCTTCAGGCCCAGCAGTTGATACTGGTAATATTTGCCTTCGGGCAACGGCGGCGCGTCCTTGGTCTTGATGAAGATCCAGGTGTTGCGATACTGTCCCGCCATCTCGGGTGTGTTCACCCCGCGCAGGCGGACCAGCAGGTTCTCGCCGTGCGGACGGACGGAGGCCAGCGTCATCGGCTTGTAGTCGTCACCCACATAGATCTTGCGTCCCGTGCGGAAGCGCTCGGGGAAGTCGGTGTGCAGGTCCATGAGAATCTCGCCGCTCACCCCGAACGGGCGGCGCAGAAATCCGATCACCAAATATTCAGGCTCGCCGACTGGCGAGCCTGGAAGTTTCACATCAGCCATTAGGGTTCGACCACATCGAGCGTGACCTGCTTGCCTTCCCGCTCTGCCGCCACACGCAGGAGGGTGCGGATGGAGTTAGCCACCCTGCCGCTCTTGCCGATGACGCGCCCCATATCGTCCTTGGACACGCTGAGTTCGAGGCGGATGCGGTTTCCGTTGCCGTACTCCTGCACCTGCACCTCTTCGGGATGCTCCACGAGGGATTTGGCGATATATTCGATGAGTTCTTTCATGGCTTTATGTAGAATCAGTGCGGAAATCACTCTCCGCACTGATCATGAGTCAATTAGTCCTTGCGGGTGCGGACGGGAGCAGCGCGCTTGGCAGCGGCGGCTTCGGCCTCGGCCACGAGGGTTTCGACGGCTTCGCCCTTCTTGAAGCGGTCGAAGCGATCCAGCGTACCAGCTGACTTGAAGACCTTTTCCACGGATTCGGTCGGCAGGGCGCCGTTCTTCATCCAGTGATACACGCGGTCTTCCTTGAGCGTGATGGTGGCCGGCTCAGTGCGCGGGTTGTAGAAGCCCAGGATTTCCAGGAAACGGCCATCGCGCGGGGCTTCCTTGTCCGCGGCGACGATGCGGTAAGAGGGCTGGCCCTTGAGACCGACACGGCGTAAACGAATACGTACCATCGAGAACGTTCTCCTTATGTTGAAAATGCGAATTCAGTGTGCAATCCCCACACACGCGAGAGAGGGGTGCGTGTAAAGGTCACGCGCTCACGGGCGGAAACTACAGCGGCATATTGTACCAGACTTTACGACGAGAGAGTAAATGAAATGCGCGTTCCATCCTCGATTCGATTCTCCGCGCGGATGGTCCCGCCGTGCGCCTCGACCAGCACCTTGGCAATCGACAGCCCCAGCCCCATGCCGCCCGAGTCGCTGGATTTATAAAAACGCTCGAAGATGTGCGGCAGGTCGGAGGGCGGGATGCCTGGGCCGTCATCCTCAACGGTCACGCTGATGCCGTCATAGCGGACGCGGATCGTCCCGCCGACGGGCGAATAGCGCAAAGCATTGCCGATCAGGTTTTGCAGGACTTCGCGCACGCGCACGGGATCGACCTCCACGGGCGGGGCCTCAGCGAGGGAAGTTTCCAGTTTAACGGAACCAGCCTCGGCCCTGGACCCGAAGCCTGTCACCGTTTCACGGATCAGGGCGGCCAGTTCGGTCGGTTCCCGTTTCACCTGCAACGTCCCGCTTTCGGCCAACGCCAAGGTACGCAGATCATCCACGAGACGCGAGAGCAACTGCGTCTCTTCGAGGATCGACTTGAGCTGACTCTCGTCGGCGGAATACAGGCCGTCGAGCATGCCTTCCACGTTGCCCTGGATGACCGTCAACGGGGTGCGCAGTTCGTGGGTGACGTCGGCCAGCATGGCGCGCCGCTGACGGTCACTGGCCTGCAATTTCTCGACCATCGCATTGAATCCGCGCACCAGCGAACGCGTCTCGGGCCAGCCTTTTTCTTCGACGCGCACCGAGTAATCCCCTTCCGCGACCTTCTCGGAGGCGGCCAGCATCTCGTCCAGTGGAACGGACATGCGGCGTATGCGCACGGTTGCAAAGCCCATCGCCGCCACGGTGAACAAGGCAAACACGACGCCCGCGGGGATCAGCAGCCAGGAAAAAGAATCGAAAACAAAATGCGTCACTCCGAAATAATTCAGGGCATAGATGAATGCAAACAGGAATGCAGCCGTGCCGACGAAATTGAAGAACCCGAACAGACAGCCAAACCTGCGCGAGAACGGTGTGCGACGCGCCCGCCAGGGACGATGGATCGGCGGCCAGGGTTCGTTTTCTGGCCACCAGGGCGGGCGGTGACGTTCTGGGAAGTGCTTGGGAACAGACATGGCTGTTTATCGGTCGGCGAATTTGTAGCCGACTCCATAGACGGTGAGAATATATTTCGGCTCACCAGGCTTGACCTCGATCTTGCGGCGGATGTTCTTGATGTGCGCATCAATGGCGCGCTCGTATGATTCAAAAGCCACACCGTGGATGGCATCCAGCAATTGGGCGCGGGTGAAGACACGCCCGGGCTGGCGGACCAGGGCCGCCAGGAGTTCGAACTCAGTGGGAGTCAACTCCTCGATGCTTCGCCCTTCTGCGGTGACGCGCAGGCGCAGGACGTCGAGCGTCAGGTCGGCGGCGCGAATCAGATCGGGCGTGGTCGTGGCAGAGATTTCCAAGCGGCGCAAGACCACGCGCACACGGGCCACCAGTTCCTTCGGGCTGAAGGGTTTGGTCATGTAATCGTCTGCGCCCAGTTCGAGGCCAATCAACTTGTCAGCCTCTTCGGCGCGTGCAGTCAGCATGATGATAGGCGCATTGGACGTCTTGCGAAACTCACGGGTGAAGTCAAGCCCATCCATGTGAGGCAGGCCCAGGTCCAGGACGATCAGGTCAGGCTTCTCGGTCCTCGCCAGAGACAGGGCTACACGTCCATCATTGGCGACACGCACGACATACCCAGCCCGCTCAAGGTAATCCCGCACGAGTTGGGTGATCTTGGGTTCGTCATCGACAACAAGGATGGTTTTCATGGTATTGTAGAGGCGGGCAGCCCCGCCCCTACATCAGATTATATTATTCTTTCTTGTCTTCAGCAGGCTGTTCGCCGTGTGCGCGTTTGTGCCACTCGTCGAACATGGGCGGGACTCCACCTTCCCAGCGGCGGCCCCACGGGCCATGTCCGTGCATCGAATGACCCCAGCGTGGTCCCCAGAAGGCAAAGCGGAAGGCACGCATCGCCAGGAAAAACAGGAACAGCGGGATCAGGATGCCGAAGCAGCCAAAGCCGAAGAAGGGCATGGGATGAAAGCCGCGATAGCCATAGGGCATTCCGTAAAACGGCATCGGGGCAGTCTCGCCCGAGGGTGCCTGAATGGTAATAGGCGAACCCTGAACCACACCCGCCTGGAAGGCAAAGAAGGCAATGCCTGCGATGGCAGCCACCAGCACCAAGCCAGAGAGAATCCTTAACCAAATCTTTCCGTTCATTTTTCACTCCTTTGTGTGAACTTATGAACGAAAGTATAGGTTTTAGTTGTGAATTGGATGTGAATGCAGCACGGAGAAAGGATGTACATATAAAAAACGAGGCTGCCTATGGGCAGCCTCGTAACGCATCAACTATCCAAACAATTTGCCGAGACCTTTTCCGCCTGTCTTTTGCAGGGTCTTCATCAACTTTTGCGACTCGCGGAATTGCTTGATGAGTCGGTTGACCTCCTGCACTTCCACGCCTGAGCCCGCAGCAATGCGGCGGCGGCGGGACGCGTTCAGGATGTCGGGGTCACGGCGCTCTTTCAAAGTCATCGAACTGATAATGGCCTCGGAGGTCTTGAAGTTCTTTTCGATGTCCTTCGGGTCTACTTGACGGGCGGCCTGACCGAACTGTCCTGGCAGCATATCCATGATCTGGGCCAGCGGCCCCATCTTCTTCATCTGGCGCATCTGATCAAGGAAGTCCTCCAGCGTGAACTGGCCCTTTATCATGCGGTCGGCGGTCTTCTGCGCGGTAGCCTGGTCGAAGGCGGCTTCGGCCTTCTCAATCAAACCGATCATATCGCCCATGCCGAGGATGCGCGAAGACAGACGCGAGGGATCATACGTCTCAAGCGCGTCGAGCTTCTCACCCGTACCAATGAACTTGATCGGCACGCCCGTTACCGAGCGGATGGAGATGGCCGCGCCACCGCGCGAGTCGCCGTCCATTTTGGTGAGGATCAGGCCCGTGATGTTGACGTTATCGCGGAAGCCCTGCGCGATGGGCAGCGCCTCCTGACCGATCATCGAGTCGATCACGAGCAGGATTTCCACAGGATTGATCTTCGCGGTGATGGCCTTTAGCTCGGACATCAACTCCGCATCCAGTTGGGACCGACCCGCCGTATCCACGATCATGACGCCATATCCACCCTTTTCAGCTTTGTCGAAGGCGCGCTTCGCAAGTTCAGGTGGTTTGATGGAGAGGTCCGCTTCGACGGGGACATCCAGTCGTTCGCCCAACTGCTGCAACTGTTGGACTGCCGCGGGACGATAGGGGTCGCCTGCCACGAGCAACACGCGCTCACCCTTCGAGCGCAGCAAGCGCGCCAACTTACCTGCGGCCGTCGTCTTACCTGAACCTTGCAGACCGACCAGCATCAGAACACGCGGCTTGGCACCTGAAAGATTCAACGGAGCAGGTTCACCCAGTGTGGCGATCAACTCTTCGTTGACGATCTTGATGACTTGCTGCCCGGGGTTGAGCGCCTTCGATACCTCTGCCCCCACCGCGCGTTCACGCACACGTGCGACAAAAGACTTGACCACACTGAAGTGTACGTCCGCTTCGAGCAAAGCGAGACGCACCTCACGCATGGCGGCATCCACATCCGCTTCGGAGAGTTTGCCGCGTTTGCGAAGCTGGTCAAAGAGTTGATTAAGTCGTCCAGTGAGTGTTTCGAACATGGGAGTCTCTTTCAGCGCAGGCGGGGATTGTAGTGCGGAAGCAGGCCAGGGTCTAGGGAGGGTGAGTGA
>CALFXA010000108.1 GCA_937928015.1 uncultured Anaerolineales bacterium
CCCGTACGTCAGTAAAGGAGAAAGAAAATGCAATACACATTCATTGCTTTAGTCGAGAACAAACCGGGTGTGTTGAACCGCGTGGCTTCGCTGTTCCGCCGCCGCAACTTCAACATCGAGTCGCTGGCGGTCGGGCGCACCGAAAAGCCCGAGGTCTCGCGCATGACCATGGTCGTGGATTGTCCCAACGGGGACGTGGACGCGCACAAGATCGAGGCCAACCTGTACAAGCTGGTCAACGTGATCGACGTGCAGGATGTTTCGCGTCAGCCCTCCGTGACGCGCGACATGGCGCTGATCAAGGTCAAGGCTGGACCCGACAAGCGCGCCGAGGTCAACAGCTTGGCGTCCATCTTCCGCGCCCGCATCGTCGACGTGGCGTCTGATTCCGTCATCGTGGAAGTAACGGGCACCGAGGAGAAGATCGAAGGCATGGTCGAGTTGTTGCGTCCGCTGGGTATCATGGAAATGGTCCGCACGGGCCAGATCGCGATGACGCGCGGCGCGAATGCGGGCATCCGCCGCATGCCTGGCATGGAAGATTTCGGCTACGAAGAAGACTTCGCCGCCGCAGAGATA
The DNA here is from genome assembly GCA_937928015.1 of uncultured Anaerolineales bacterium. Lineage (GTDB taxonomy): Bacteria > Chloroflexota > Anaerolineae > Anaerolineales > Villigracilaceae > JACPVF01. The sequence continues at coordinate 580 of CALFXA010000108.1, forward strand.
TTGTCGTAATTGCATGTTATTGCGAGGAGATTCCTTCTCGCAATAACATAGAAAAAAACAGGAGAACTTATCATGGCAAGGATCAATTTCGGTGGTGTGGAAGAAGAAGTCGTCACGCGCGGCGAATTCCCGTTGGAGAAGGCGCGTGAGGTGTTGAAGGACGAGGTCGTGGCGGTGCTCGGCTACGGCGTGCAGGGTCCCGCCCAGGCGATGAACATGCGCGATAACGGGATCAGGGTCATCGTTGGGCAGCGCAAGGGGACCAAGAACTGGGACCGCGCCGTCGCCGACGGCTGGGTGCCCGGCGAGACGCTTTTCTCGGTTGAGGAAGCCGCCGAGCGCGGGACCGTCATCCAGTTCCTGCTTTCGGACGCGGGTCAGCGCTCGCAGTGGCCGAAGATCGTCGAGTGCTTGAACGAAGGCGACATGCTGTACTTCTCGCACGGATTCGCAGTCACCTTCAAGGATGACACGGGCGTGGTCCCGCCGCCGCACGTGGACGTGGCCCTGGTTGCGCCGAAGGGATCGGGCACCAGCGTGCGCCGCAATTTCCTGGCGGGCAGCGGCATCAACGCCAGCTACGCCGTCCATCAGGATTACACGGGCAAGGCTCATGACCGCGCCGTTGCACTCGGCATCGCCATCGGCGCGGGGTATCTGTTCCCGACCACCTTCGAGAAGGAAGTCTACAGCGACCTGACGGGTGAGCGCGGCATCTTGATCGGCGCGCTCTCGGGCGTGATGGAGGCCCAGTACAATGTGCTGCGCAAGAACGGACATTCCCCGTCCGAGGCCTTCAACGAGACGGTCGAGGAATTGACCCAGTCGCTGATCCGCCTGGTGGGCGAGAACGGCATGGACTTCATGTACGCCAACTGCTCGACCACCGCCCAGCGCGGCGCACTCGACTGGCATCCGCGTTTCCGCGATGCCGTGGAGCCCGTGTTCGAGGCGCTGTACGAATCGGTCAAGACGGGCAACGAGGCGCGCATCACGCTCGAAGCCAACAGCCGCGACGATTATCGCGAGCAGCTCGAAAAGGAACTTGGGACTTTCCGTGACTCTGAAATGTGGCGCGCTGGCGCAGCGGTCCGTTCGTTGAGGCCCGAGAACTGGAAGCAGTAATTTTCCCTCACCCCAATCCCTCTCCCATTGAGAGAGGCGAGGGTGAAGCAGGAGAGTCAGTATGACCAATTATGTGAAAATTTTCGACACCACTTTGCGCGACGGCGAGCAATCTCCCGGCGCGACGATGACCTCGGCGGAGAAACTGGAGGTGGCGCGCTCGCTGGCCCGTCTGGGCGTGGACGTCATCGAGGCGGGTTTCCCTGCCGCTTCGCCCGACGACCTGGAGGCCGTGCGCCGCATCGCCGTCGAGGTGGGGACTCCGCCTGCGGGGGAGCCAGACGCCAAGGTCCCGACCATCGCAGGGCTGGCGCGCGCCAACAAATCGGACATCGACAAGGCCTGGGAGGCGGTCAAGGACGCCGCGAAGCCGCGCATCCACACCTTCCTGGCCACGTCTCCCATCCACATGAAGCACAAGCTGAAGATGGACCCCGAGGAAGTGATCCAGCGCGTCTCCGAGATGGTCGCGTATGCGAAATCGCTGTGCGCTGACGTGGAATTCAGCCCCGAGGACGCGGGCCGCTCCGACCCCGAATTCCTGTACGTGGTGTTGGGCGAAGCCATCAAATCAGGCGCGACCACGCTCAACATCCCCGACACGGTCGGCTACACCACGCCCGACGAGTTCTACGCGCTGATCAAGGGCATCATCGAGAAGACGCCTGGAATGCATGAGGGCATCACCGTCTCGGTTCATTGTCACGATGACCTGGGCCTGGCCACGGCCAATACACTGGCGGGCATCCGCGCGGGGGCGCGTCAGGCCGAGGTGACCATCAACGGCATCGGCGAGCGCGCGGGAAACACCTCACTCGAAGAGGTCGTCATGGCGCTCAAGACCCGTCATCCCGTGTTCGAGTTGGAGACGGGCATTGAGACGACGCAGATTGCGCGCGTCAGCAAGCAGGTCAGCAATTACACGGGTATGGTCGTCCAGCCGAACAAGGCCATCGTGGGCGCGAACGCCTTCGCGCATGAGGCGGGCATCCACCAGGACGGCATGCTCAAGCACAACCAGACCTACGAGATCATGCGTCCCGAGGACGTGGGCGTCAACCAGACCAAGTTGGTGCTGGGTAAGCATTCGGGACGTCACGCCCTGCGCACGCGCCTGGCCGAGATGGGACATTCGCTCGACGAAGCCGAACTGGACAAGGCCTTCGCCCGCTTCAAGGAATTGGCCGACCGCAAGAAGGTCATCACCGACCTCGACCTTGAAGCGCTGATTGCTGACGAGTTCTATCGTCCGCGCGATGTGTTCTACCTGGAAGGCTTGCAAGTTTCGTGCGGCACGCTGGGCATGCCCACCGCCACCGTCCGCCTGCGTGGACCTGATCGCACGATCCACAACTTTGCCTCGATGGGCACAGGCCCTGTTGATGCGACCTACAAGGCCATCGATGCCATCGTCCAGACCCCGTGCAAGCTGTTGGAGTTCAACATCCACGCCATCACCGAAGGCATCGATGCGCTGGGCGAGGTCACCGTCCGCATTCAAGGCGAGAACGGTCAGCACACCATGGACGCGCAGAGCGAAGTCGAATATCCGCGCGTCTTCGGCGGCCACGGCGCCGATACCGACATCATCGTCGCCAGCGCGAAGGCCTATATCAACGCCCTCAACAAACTCATCATCGCCAAGACGGAAGGTACGCAGCCTGTCCAGAACGATTTTGGCGTGATGCTTGGATAAGAAATAGGAGAAACTACCATGACCACTCAGAATGAAGAACGCGACGTTTTCGCCACCCATTGCTTCGACCCGTTCCCCGAGCCGCAGACCATCCCCGCGGGCTGGGACACGAGCGTCTTTTCCGCCCCCACGCCTGCTCTCGTTGCTGACGAGGACGAAGCGTCCCAGAACTAAAATTCCCAACCGCGAAGGTGCGAAGAACGCGAAGTCAAGCCTTTTAAAGTCTTCGCGACCTTAGCGCTCTTCGCGGTTCAAAAAATCTTATGCCAAAGACACTCTTCCAAAAAATCTGGGACTCGCATGTTGTCGCCGAACAACCCGATTCCCCAGCCGTCCTGTACATTGACCTGCACCTCGTGCATGAGGTCACCTCGCCGCAGGCCTTCACGGGTCTGCGTCAGCGCGGATTGAAAGTCCGCCGCCCCGACAAGACTCTCGCCACGATGGACCACTCCATCCCGACTACACCGCTCGACGTTCCCATCGCGGACGCGTTGGCTGCGGCTCAGATCAAGCAGATGGAGATTAACGCCGCCGAGTTTGGCATCACCTTGCACGGTATGACCAGCTCGCACCGCGGCATTGTCCATGTCATCGGTCCCGAGCTGGGACGTACCCAGCCTGGCATGACCATCGTCTGCGGCGACAGTCACACCGCCACGCATGGCGCGTTCGGCGCGCTGGCCTTCGGCATCGGCACCTCCGAGGTCGAGCATGTGCTCGCCACGCAGTGTCTGCTGCAAAAGAAGCCCAAAACCTACGAGGTCTGCGTGGATGGCAAACTCGGCGCGGGCGTCTCGGCCAAGGACATCATCCTGGCGCTGATCGCGAAGATCGGCGTCGGTGGCGGGACGGGGCACGTCTTCGAGTACACGGGCGAAGCCATCCGCGGCTTGACGATGGAACAGCGCATGACCATCTGCAACATGTCCATCGAGGGCGGCGCGCGCGCGGGCATGGTCGCTCCCGATGACCATACCTTCGAGTACCTGGAGGGCCGCGAGTTCGCGCCCAAGGGCGCGGACTGGGATAAGACCGTCGCCAAATGGCGCGCCCTGCCCAGCGACGAAGGCGCGACCTATGACAAGTCGATCACGCTCAACGCCGCTGATCTGGAGCCGATGATCACCTACGGCACCAATCCTGGCATGGGCATGAAGATCACCGACTGCGTCCCCACTGCTGACTCGTTCTCCGACGCCTCGCAGCGCTCCGCCTTCGAGAAAGCCATGACCTACATGGGCCTCCAGCCTGGGCAATCCCTACTCGGCCAGAAGGTGGACGTGGTCTTCATTGGCTCGTGCACCAACTCGCGCATCTCCGACCTGCGCCTGGCGGCGGCCATGCTCAAGGGCCGCAAGGTCTCCGAGAGCACGCGCGTGATGGTCGTGCCTGGCTCGCAGGACGTCAAGAAGCAGGCCGAGCAGGAAGGCCTCGACCAGGTCTTCAAGGAAGCGGGCGCAGAATGGCGCGAAGCGGGCTGTTCGATGTGCATCGCCATGAACGGCGACCAGCTCCAGCCCGGACAGTACGCCGTCTCGACCAGCAACCGCAACTTCGAGGGCCGTCAGGGCAAGGGCGGACGCACCTTCCTGGCCAGCCCGATCACCGCGGCTGCGACCGCCATTGCAGGCCAGGTCACCGACCCGCGGACGATGTTTTAGCCGATTGGAAATCACATGGCCCAATTCACAACCCTCACCTCCCGCGTCATGCCGCTGCCCGTCAACGACATCGACACGGACCAGATCATCCCCGCGCAGTTCCTCAAGGTCACCGACAAGAACGGGCTGGCCGATGCGCTGTTCTTCAACTGGCGCTACAACGATGATAAATCGCCCAAGGCTGACTTCGTCTTGAATCAGCCCAGTTCCAAGGGCGCGCAAATCCTGCTAGCAGGCGACAATTTCGGATGCGGCTCCAGCCGCGAACACGCTCCCTGGGCGCTGACCAGCTATGGGTTCCGAGCGGTCATCTCCACCTCGTTTGCCGACATCTTCCGCAATAACTCGCTCAAGAACGGACTCATCCCGATCATCGTCGACGAAGCCACGCACAAGATGCTCTTCGACCTGGTCGAGGAAGTGCCTGCCGCCGAGTTCAGCGTGGACCTCGCTTCGCAGACGCTGTCCTTTCCGAACGGCTCGGTCACGTTCCCCATCGACCCGTTCAACAAGACCTGCCTGCTCAACGGCGTGGACGAGCTTGGCTACATCCTCGGCTTTGAGAAGCAGATCGAGGAGTTTGAGAACAGCCGACCGTAGATCGAAGACGATGGACGGTACAAGTACGGTCTGTCGTCCACTGGCCACGGTCAGAGAAGAGTTATCATGCAACAAATCCAAATCTACGACACCACCCTGCGCGACGGCACCCAGTCCGAAGGCTTCACGCTTTCGGGCAATGACAAGGTCCGCGTGGCGCAGCGCCTCGACGACCTGGGCGTGGCCTTCATCGAAGGCGGCTGGCCTGGCTCGAACCCGAAGGATGTCGAGTTCTTCGAACGCGCCCGCGACATGCAATGGAAGAACGCGCTGATCGCCGCGTTCGGTTCCACCTGCCGCGTCAAAGGCGGCCCCGAGGACGACACCAATATCAAAGCCCTGCTCGATTCGCACACGCCCGTCTGCACCATCTTCGGCAAGACCTGGACTCTGCACGTCACCGACGTGCTACTTACCACGCTGGAAGACAACCTGCGCATCATCGAAGACTCGGTGGCCTATTTGCGTTCGCAGGGCCGCCGAGTCATTTATGACGCCGAACACTTCTTCGACGGCTACAAAGCGGACTCGATTTATGCGCTCGAAACCTTGAAGGCCGCCATCCGCGGCGGCGCCGAGACCGTCGTCCTGTGCGACACCAATGGCGGGACCCTGCCCTGGGAAGTGGAACAAATCATTCGGGACCTCAAGCCTGATCTCAACCACCCGTTTGGAATCCACACCCACAACGACTCGGAGTGCGCCGTGATCAATTCGCTGATCGCCGTCCGCGAGGGAGCCATCCAGGCGCAGGGGACGATCAACGGCGTGGGCGAACGCTGCGGCAACGCCAACCTCATTTCCATCATGGCTGACCTGGAATTGAAGATGGGCTATCCATGCCTGCCCGAAGGCAACATCTCCAAGCTGACCGAGCTTTCGCATTTCGTGGCCGAAGTTGCCAACATTACGCCCGATGAGCATCTGCCGTTCGTAGGCAAGTCAGCCTTTGCGCACAAGGGCGGAGTCCACGTGGCGGCCATGCGACGTTCGGCTCAGTCGTATCAGCACATCGCGCCCGAGGTTGTGGGCAACAAGATGCGCGTGGTCGTCTCGGACCTTTCGGGGCGCGGCAACCTGCTTAGCAAAGCCGAGGAACACGGCGTGGAGGTCGAGGGCGCGGAGGTCGTGCCCGTGCTCAACGAGATCAAGGAACTCGAAGCGCGCGGATTTTCCTTCGAGGCCGCTGAGGCCTCAGTAGCGATGATGCTCAAGCGTCAGGAATACGGCTATAAGCCGCCCTTCGAACTAGTGGACTTTTTCGTCAACGTCGAGCATCGTCAGGGACGCGGCATCTTTGCCGAGGCGATGGTCAAGGTTCGCGTGCAGGGCGAACTCCTGCATACTGCGGCGGAAGGAAACGGCCCCGTCAACGCGCTGGACCTGGCCTTGCGCAAAGCCCTGGTTGGATATTATCCGCAGGTTGCGAAATTCCACCTGTCCGATTACAAGGTCCGCATTCTCGATTCGGATCACGGCACCGAAGCCATCACCCGCGTGTTGATCGACACGCGCAACAGCACGGGCCGCTGGAGCACCGTCGGCGCGAGCACCAACATCATCGAAGCCTCCTGGCGCGCCCTGGCGGACTCGGTGGAGTATGGGTTGATGGTGGCACACTAAACTCCGCTCAGCGCGAAATGAGGAACATATATGAACTTCAAACTCACCCTCCTGCCTGGCGACGGCATCGGCCCCGAGATCGTCGCGGAAGCCGTGCGCGTGCTGGACGTCGTTGCCAGCAAGCACGGACATTCCTTCACTTACACCGAACGTTTGATGGGCGGCTGCTCCATCGATAAATACGGCTCCTCGCTCACCGATGAAACCCTGGCCGATTGCAAATCCGCGGATGCGGTGTTGCTGGGTGCGGTCGGTGGCCCCAAGTGGGACGATCCCACGGCGAAGGATCGCCCCGAGCGTGGATTGTTGGCCCTGCGCAAAGGCCTGGGCGTGTTCGCCAACCTGCGGCCCGTCAAGGTGCATCCCGCGCTGATCGACTCGTCGCCGCTCAAGCCCGAGAAGCTCAAGGGCGTGGACATCATGGTCGTACGCGAGTTGACGGGCGGCCTGTACTTCGGCTGGCCCAAGGGCCGCGACGTCAAGGACGGCCGCGAGCGCGCCGTGGACACGCTTGAATATTATGACTACGAAATCAAGCGCGTGATGGAACTGGCCTTCCAACTGGCCAGGGGGCGCAAGAAAAAGGTCACTTCGGTGGACAAGGCCAACGTGCTCGAGTCCTCGCGCTTGTGGCGGCAGATCGCCGTCCAGGTGGGGAAGGCCAATCCCGACATTGAGTTGGAACACACCCTGGTCGACACCGCCTCGATGCGGCTGATCACGGGTCCCGCGTGGATGGACGTGGTCGTGACCGAGAACATGTTCGGCGACATCCTGACCGACGAGGCGTCCGTGCTGGCGGGGTCGATGGGGATGCTGCCCTCGGCCAGTTTATCGGAGTCAGGCCCAGGCTTGTACGAACCGATCCACGGCTCGGCGCCCGACATCGCGGGCAAGGGCATCGCCAATCCGATTGGTACCATCCTGTCGACGGCCATGCTGCTGCGTTACTCGCTGAAGCTGGAAGCCGAAGCCGCGTCCATCGAAAACGCTGTGGACGCGATCATCACCGCGGGTGCGCGCACCGCCGACATCGGCGGCAAACTGACCACCCGTCAGATGGCGGACGAGATCATCAAAAGTCTGTAACCTACGCGCTTCGACTGCGGATTGAAGAACACAATCCCTCCGCTCAGCGCGAATACTACAAAGGAGAAATCATCATGGGAATGGAATCCAAATTCATTTGGATGAACGGCGAGTTGGTGCCGTTTGAGAAAGCCACGCTACACTTTCTGACGCCCGCGCTACATTACGGCGCGGCGGTCTTCGAGGGCATCCGCGCCTACGATACGCCGAAGGGACCTGCCGTCTTCCGCCTGACCGATCACGCCGAGCGCCTGCTCGATTCGGCGCGCGTGTTCGGCTTCCGCGAACTGCCGTGGACGACCGAGGACGTGGTCAAGGCGGTCAAGGATACGGTGCGCGCCAACGGCTTCAAGGATTGCTACATCCGCCCGTTGCTCTACCTGGATGGTGGCGGCTGGAACCTGAACGTGGATAACGGCAAGGCCTCGCTGGCGATTGCCGCCTGGGAGTGGGGCAACTACCTGGGCGAGGAGGCGCTGGCCAAGGGCATCCGCGCCAACATCTCGTCGTTCACGCGTCATCATCCCAACGTATTGATGACCAAGGCCAAGGTCTCGGGCAACTATGCCAACAGCTTCCTCGCCAAGACCGAGTCTGAGCGACTGGGATTCCAGGAGGCCATTATGCTCGACCCGTCGGGTTATGTGGCCGAATGCACAGGCGAGAACCTGTTCCTCGTGCGTCATGGCAAGATCGTCACCCCGTCCACCGCGCCCGTGCTCGAAGGCGTGACGCGCCACTCGATCCACACCGTGGCCAAGGACATGGGCTACCGCATCCTCGAACAGCCCATCTCGCGTGACCAACTCTACATCGCGGACGAGGTCTTTGTGTGCGGCACCGCCGCCGAAGTCATCGGCCTGAGCGAGATCGACTTCCGCAAGATTGGCGATGGCAAGACGGGCACGGTCACGCGCCAGATACAGAAGGTCTATCACGACGCCATCCGCGGGAAATTGCCGCAGTACGAAGCGTGGTGCGAGTACGTCGGATAAGAGATGAAAGAGAAAAGATGAAGGATGGAAAACCTTCATCTTTTTTATTGGCAATTGACAATCGAGTCGGAATGATGCTATTCTGGGCACAATGAATACCTCCCCGCTTCAACTTCTTTCCCCGCTGGATGGCCGCTACGCGGATGCCACCGTGCCGCTGCGGAATGATTTCTCCGAGTTCGCCTACCTGCGCGACCGTACCTGCTTGGAACTGGATTACCTGACGGCCCTCGCCAAAACGGGACTCGTCCGCAGGTTAACCGATTCGGAGACGACCCAACTTGATTCCGTTAAAGCGGGCTTTTCCCTGGCCGATGCAGACTCCATCCGCGCCTTCGAGCGGCAGACCCGTCACGACGTGAAGGCCATCGAGTATTTCCTGCGCGAGAAATTGGGCGGTACCTCCCTGGGCGACCTGCTGCCCTGGCTGCACTTCGGCCTGACCTCCGAGGACGTCAACAATTTGGCAAATGCGCTGGCCCTGCGCGACTCGCGTGATGCGGTCCTGCTGCCCGCGCTGGATGACCTGCTCGCGAAGATTTTGGATTTCGCCAAATTGCACCGCTCCCTGCCTATGCTGGCCCGCACGCACGGACAGCCCGCTGTCCCGACCACGCTTGGCAAGGAGTTCGCCGTCTACGCCGCGCGGATTCGCGAGGCGCGGGTCGAGATCGCAGGTCATCGCTTCGAGGCCAAGCTGACGGGCGCGGTCGGTAACTTCAACGCCCTGCAAGCTGCCGCCCCGCAGGTGGACTGGGTCGCCTTCAGCGCGGAGTTCATCCAAAGATATGGCCTCACGCCCAATCTCGCCACCACGCAGACCCTGCCCTACGATAATTGGATCCGTTACTTCGATGCGGTGCGACGGGTCAATGTCATTTTGATTGACTTCGCGCAGGACGTCTGGCGTTACGTCAGCGATGGCGTTTTGAAACAGGCCGTCGTGGCGGGGGAGGTGGGTTCCTCGACCATGCCGCAGAAGGTCAACCCGATTGACTTCGAAAATGCCGAGGGGAACCTGGGCGTGGCAAATGCGCTGTTCACTCATTATGCCCAAAAACTGGCTGTTTCCCGCCTGCAGCGTGACCTGTCCGATTCGACCGTGCGGCGTACCTTTGGCACCGCCTTCGGTCACACGCTCCTCGCGTGGACGAATCTGCGCCAGGGTATGAACCGCATCGCCGCAGACGAGGCCAAACTCAAGGCGGAACTCTCCGCGCACTGGGAGGTTGTCTCCGAAGGGGCGCAGACCATCCTGCGTGCCGCGGGCCAGGCGGATGCCTACGAGTCGCTCAAGTCTCAGACGCGCGGGCGGGTCTTGACCGAAGAAAGTTACAAGGCTTGGGTCAACGGTTTGAATTTAAAGGAAGAAACCCGCCAACGCCTGTTGGCCTTATCCCCCGAGACCTATCTCGGCCTGGCCGTAGAGTTGACGGATAGAATCACTTCACCTTAAATGAAAAATCGGAAGTCCAAAGGACTTCCGATTTTTGTTACTTGAATTCGCCCAAAAACGCTACTACATTATCCCCCAAAGCGTCGTTGTTGTAACCGCCTTCCATGATGACTGCGGTGGGTAGTTGCAACTCTGCAATCCGTGCGCCGATCTGGCGGATGCCCTCACGCGTGATGCGAATCTTGCCAAGCGGGTCTTCGCTGTAGATGTCCATGCCCGCCGAGATGACCAGCGCCGTGGGTTGAAACTCACGAATCAGATGCAGTGCAGCGCTCAGGGTGGCGAGATATTCCTCGTCGCCCGTTCCCGCGGGGAGTGGGAAGTTGTGGTGGAATCCCAGTCCCGCGCCTGTGCCGCGCTCCTCGGCATAGCCCGCGTAGTACGGATACTCGAAGGCGGGGTCCGCGTGGATGGAGATACTCAGCACATCACCGCGTTCATAGAAAATATCCTGTGTGCCGTTGCCTGCGTGGTAATCGATGTCGAGCAGGGCCACCTTTCCATGAGCGCTCAGCCAGTGAGCGGCGATGGCCGCATTGTTGAAGTAGCAGTATCCGCCGCAATGCGATTTGCCCGCGTGATGTCCAGGTGGACGGCAGAGGGCGAACGCAGATGAGGCATGAGTAATGGCTTGCGCGGCAGACGACGCACAGTTGGCGGAGGCCAGCGCCGCGGCGTAGGTGCCTGCCACGATGGGCGCGCTCAGGTCCATCATGTAGTAACCCGCGCGCCCGAGCAACGACTTGGCGCGGTGAGCCTGTCCGCGCAGGGCGAAGGTGGCGGGCAGCAGCGCCGACTTGTCGGTGGCGGACTCGGCTTCGGGGGTGGTGGCCAGCCACTCGGTCCAGGCCGAGGCGAGGAACTCCACGTAGTCGCGGCCATGCACCGCCAGGATCGGGTCCAGGCCGAAGTCAACGGGCGGATGGATTTCGGCCCAGTCCGTCTTCCGTAGCGCGGCAAGAATCCGCTCGGCGCGCTCGGGCACCTCGAAGGTCGGCACGCGCACCCCTCCGTCGAAGACCTCGAAGGCGGGCGCATGTTGGAAGTGAAGATCGGAGTAGAATATTTTCATGGTAAGAACATTTTACCCGCAAGCGTCTTGGCAACGGAGGATTTCATGGACATCATTCAAGCCATTCAAGGCAGACACAGTGTCAGCAAGGTCAAACCTGACGCGCTTCCGCGCGAGATGATCGAGGAGTTGTTGCATGCCGCCGTTCAGGCGCCGAACCATCACAAGGTACGGCCGTGGAGATTCGTGGTGTTGACGGGGGCGGGGCGGGAACGATTGGGCGAGGCGATGGCCGCTTCACAGCGGGACCGTCAGCCTGACCTGCCGCCCGAGGTGTTTGACAAGACCCGGGCGTTGCCGCTGCGCGCGCCCGTGGTCATCGCCGTGGGCGTGGACAAACCCGCCGAGTCGCGCATCATCGAGATTGAGAATGTGTCCGCCGCCTCGGCTGCCTGTCAAAACATATTGTTGGCGGCGCACGCGCAGGGATTGGGGGCGATCTGGCGCACGGGCGAATGGGCGCGCGACCCAAAGGTGAAGGAGGCCCTGGGCCTCGAAGCCGACCAGCATGTAATCGGTTTTATCTATGTAGGCTGGCCCGAGTTCACGGCGGAGTTTGCCGAACGGCCAGGTTTCGAGGATCGTACAGTTTGGATGGAATAAAAAGTGGAGCGCAAGATTTCATCTTGCGCTCCTTTATTTAACGGGCTCGAACACGAACACGGCAATCTTGCGCCCAGCGCGGACCTTGTAGGCCTGGTAGCCTGCGTAATAGCTGACGGCTTTCTGCCAGCAGGTGTCGTATTCCTCACCGTGGACTTCACGGGCGGTGTACTCGCGGGCTTGTCCATTGCGGATGAGTTGCGCAGCGGGATGGACGCGGAGGTTATAGACCCAGGCGGGATGATGGGCCTGCCCGAAGTTCGAGCCAATCAGGATATAGCCGTCGCCGTGTGGGATGCCCACCAGCGGGGTGGTGCGCGGTTGTCCGCTTTTGGCACCCATGCTGACCAGCAACAGCGTGGGCAGTCCAGCCAGCAGCGTGACCAACGTCAGCTTGTTTCCGCTCAGGCGGAAGACGACGCGGTCGATGGGCGGCAGGACGCGCACCAGAATCCACGAGCCGAGACAGGTGGCGGCCAGGTGTTGAATTGTTGTTTGCAATCGGGTGGGGGTGGACATGGTTCTGGCTCCGATGTAGGTGCGCCGATTGTATCAAATCCGCGTCTGGAATTGACACAGGCCCGCTTTTCCCTTACAGTTAACCAACATTTCCAAGGAGGCAGATATGTTCGCAATTCGGTTGTTATCGGAAGGCGGCCCCGACACCCGCCTGGCTTGGTTGTTGTGGGTGGCGCTCGGGTTCTTCTTTGTGATGGTGGTGATCGGGTGGCTGGTCAGCCGAAATAAGGGCAGCCAGCCCGAGGCCCAAGAGCACGGTCACGAGGATCACGCCGAGTCCCACGCGCACGCGGAGAAGCAGGCTGACGATCTGGTCGTGTTGGAAGGGATCGGCCCCAAGGTGGCCAAAGTCCTGAACGGGGCGGGCATCGTCTCGTTCGCGGACCTGGCCAGGGCGGATGTCGCCGAGGTGCAGAAGGTCCTCGATGCCGCGGGCTTGCAGATGCTGAATCCCGAAGGCTGGATCGAGCAGGCCAAACTGGCCGCGGCAAGCGACCAGGAGGGGCTGGCAAAATTGCAGGCCGAACTCAAAGGCGGCCGCAGGAAGTAAAAAGGAAGGCTCCCGAAACTCGGGAGCCTTTTGATTTAGAAGAAGAAATAACGTGCACTGGCCATGAAGAGCGTAGCCAGGATCAGCGACCAGGTGTGAATGGGTGTGACCATGCTCAGATTCTTGCGGATGGCGGCGATCTGGGCCAGTTGTTCGGGGGTGGGCTGACCTTGAATCTGTGCGCCAAGCCTGCCGAGTGCGGTGTTGTTGCGCCCGATCATGATCCCGAAGACGAAACCGATCAGGCCGAAGACGCCGCCGATGCCGAACCCGATGCCCGCGCCGCTCTTCATCCACGCGGAGGTAAATCCGCCCGAGTCGATCAGGTACAGCAAAATGCCTGCCAGGATGGCTGAACCGCCCGCCGCCGCCATCATCGTGCTGAAGCGGGTTCGCCCCATCAGATGTTGCATGAATTTCTGGCCGTTTTCTGCGGTGGCGCCCGCAGTCGGCGAGACGAAGAAGCCCATCATTAATGCGGCACCCACCCAGAACACACCTCCAAAAATGTGGATCAGACGCAGTATCAACATCACAATATTCATGGAATCTCCTCGGCGCAAATAAATATGATAGATATTGTCCATTTTACGAAATTAGCGGAGCAAAATCAAGCATGGACTTTCATTTCTTGTGATGGGGACATCTTTTTCTTGTGACAATGTTCACTTGTTGGTGCGAAAATTCAGGCCTATATTGGAAAAGACCGCCAAAGGCGGTGAATTTGCATACCCATTTCTGAAAGGAATGCCATGAAACGGATTTTGGTTGTTGTCTCATTGTTGGTCGTGGCCAGCCTGGTGCTGACTGCGTGCGGGGGCGCGCCCAAGGCCGCCAATCATTTGGAGGCCATCAAGCAGGCGGGAGTAATCAAGGTGGGGACGTCGGCGGACTATCCGCCCTTTGAGTCGGTGGATGCCAGTGGTAACAAGATCGGCTTCGATATTGACCTGATGACCGAGATCGCCAAGCGCCTGGGTGTGAAACTCGAATGGGTGGACATGCCCTTCGACAGCCTGATCGCGGCCGTTCAGGAAGGCAAGATCGACGCCTCCATTTCCGCCTTCAACTACAGCGAAGAGCGCGACCAGACCATCGACTTCTCGGACGCCTACTACACCTCCGAAGACGCCTTCACTGTGGCGGACGGCTTCGCGGGGACGATTACCAAGCCCGAGGATGTGGCTTCCTACAAGGTCGGTGTGCAGACGGGCACCACCCAGGACACCTGGCTGACCGATCTGGTCACCGCGGGCACCCTGTCCGAGGCCAATCTGTTCCGCTACGACCGCGCCGACCAGGCCATGGCCGACCTGAAGAACGGCCGCATCGAGGTCGTCATGTCGGACAAGGTCCCTGCCGAGGCGCTGGCCAAGCAGCTTGGCGGCCTGAAGATCGTGTACTCGGGCGTGCTCTCCAGCGGCCCGATGAACATCGTCATCCCGAACGGCGATGCGGAACTCCAGAAGGCCATCAATGAGACCATCAAGCAGTTGCAGGATGAAGGTTTCATCGACCAACTGGCTGTGAAGTACTTCTCCGAATAACAAACTTTGCGGGGGCGGACGATCGTCCGCCCCCGCGCCACACTTATGTTCAGTAGCTTCGTCTCCTACATCATCCAGGGAACCGCCATCACGGTCGCCGTGACGCTGGTGGCGTTGCCCTTTGGCCTGGTCATCGGCCTGCTGATGGCATTGCTCCACACTTATGGGGGGAAGACGGTCACCCGCCTCGCCGCGGCATACAGCCTGTTGATGCGCGGCGTGCCGCCGATCGTATTGCTATTCATTTTATATTTCATCCTTTCAGGGGAGATCAACCTTTCGCCGTTCTGGGCGGGTTCGCTTTCGTTGGGCATCGTCAGCAGTGCCTATCAGATGGAGATTCTGCGTGGGGCGCTGTTGGCCGTCGGCGGGGGACAGATGACCGCCGCCCGCGCGGTCGGCATGAGCCGCATCCAGGCCATTCGCCACATAGTGCTGCCGCAGGCCCTGCGGCTGGCCATCCCGCCCTGGTCGAACGAAGCCTCCATCGTGTTGAAGGATTCTTCGCTGGTGTACGCGCTCGGTGTGCCCGAAATTTTGCGGCGTGCCCAGCAGCTTTCCGCCACCACGCAACAGCCGTTTCTTGCCTTCGGGACAGCCGCCCTGATCTACTTCGTCCTGGTCTTCGCCACCAACCGCGGCCTCGACTATCTCTCCGAACGCACCAAACTCCCCACCCATCCATGACGGAGGCGACCATGCCTGAAACCATTCTCGAAGCCCGCAACCTGACCAAGGTCTATGGTCAGAACACCATCTTCAAGAACATCAACCTCAAGGTCAAGGAAGGCGAAGCCATCGTCATCATCGGTCCCAGCGGGACGGGCAAGAGCACCTTGCTGCGCTGTATGAACCTGCTGACCCGCGCTGATGGCGGGCAGATCCTGCTCGACGGGGAGGATATCACCGCCAAAGGCTACAATGAGGACAAGGTCCGCCAGCACATCGGCATGGTCTTTCAGAACTTCCTGTTGTTCAATCACCTGACCGCGCTCGACAATGTGATGATCGGCCTGACCAAGGTCAAGAAGATGCCGCGCGAGCAGGCGATCAAAAAGGCGATGGAGGAATTGCGCCGCGTGGGTTTGCTCGACCGCGCCGACCATTACCCCGGTCAACTCTCGGGCGGACAGCAGCAGCGTGTGGCCATTGCCCGCGCGCTGGCTATGGACCCGCGCGTGATGCTCTTCGACGAGCCGACCTCCGCACTGGACCCCGAACTGATCGGCGAAGTCCTGGGTGTGATGGAGAAGCTGGCGCGAGACCGCATGACCATGCTGGTGGTCACGCACGAGATGGGATTTGCCCGCGAAGTGGCCGACCGTATTGTCTTCATGGAAAAGGGCAGCATCGTCGAGGAGGGTTCGCCCGACGACCTGTTCTATCATCCCAAGAACGACCGCACGCGCGAGTTTTTGTGGAAGATCACCGAGTTGTACGGCAAGAAGGAAAAGGATAAGGGCGGAGCAGCATGAGCGATTTTCCCACCTTTTTCCTGCGCTTCCTGCCTGACCTGTTGCACGGTGCGGGAATTACGATCTTGATTACCGCTGAAGGCCTTGTGGCGGGATTCATCCTCGGCCTGCTGACGGCGCTGGCGCGTACCTACGGGGACAAGTTCTGGCGCGGACTGGCGGTGGGCTATATCGAGATTTTCCGCGGTACGCCGCTGCTGGTGCAGTTGTTCCTCATCTATTATGGCCTGCCCGGGTTGGGCATCACGCTCTCGCGCGAACTCTCGGCTTTCCTCGCGCTGGGGCTAAATAGCGGCGCCTACCAGGCCGAGTATTTGCGCGGTTCCCTGTTGGCTATCGGCGAAGGGCAGATGATGGCGGGACGCGCCATCGGCC
This sequence comes from uncultured Anaerolineales bacterium, assembly GCA_937928015.1. Classification (GTDB taxonomy): domain Bacteria; phylum Chloroflexota; class Anaerolineae; order Anaerolineales; family Villigracilaceae; genus JACPVF01. The sequence goes on from CALFXA010000108.1 coordinate 16,969, forward strand.
TCTCGCGCTGGAAGACAGTCTGGCATGTCATCCTGCCACAGGCGTTGCGGCTGGCAATCCCCGCCTGGTCGAACGAACCCGTTTCGCTGCTCAAGTCCACGGCGGTGGTGTTCCTGATCGCCGTGCCCGAGTTGATGGCCAGGGCCAAGTCCATCGCGGCCAAGACCTATGATCCCATTGCTTCATACCTGGCGGTGGCGATCATCTATCTGGCGATGGTGTATCTGCTCGACCTGGTCTTGCGTTGGATGGAGAACAACACACGCATCCCAGGTTTCGATATGGAAGGCAAGAAAGCCTGAACGAAAAAGTCGGAGCAACGCTCCGACTTTTTATTTTGACATTACGCGTTTTTATTCAACAATTCCCGCGCCAGGGCGGAAAACTCACGGTCGGAGCGGTGGTTGGCAAGTTCCTTCAAGACGGTGAGGGCCTGTGGGTCACGCAAGCCGCCCAGCGCCAGAATGGCCTGTTTCTGCACGAAGCGTTCGGGGTCCTGGAGCATGCCGATTAGCAGCGGGGCGACGCGCGGATCCTGGATCATGCCCAGGCCGAGGATGGCGTGTTCGCGGACCCCTGCCTCGGCGTGGCTCAGGGCCTCCGCCAGGACGTCCACGGCGGGTGCGCCAATCTTGCCGAGCGCCTCGGCGGCCACGCGGCTGACCTCGTGGTGCAGGTCGTAGAGCGCCATGCCCAATTCCTCCACCGCACGGACATCCTTCAACTCTCCCAGGATGATGGCCGCGAACTTGCGCACCGTCCCCTCGCGGTCGGTCAAGGCCTCGATCAGCGGCTCGACGGCGTCGGTCCCCATGGCCTCGATGGCATCCAGCAGGTCGCTGGCGGTCTGTTCGCGCTCGTACCACCAGAACGAGTCGCGCAGGGCCTCCATCAGGAAGGGCAGGGCGGCGGTGTGACGCGTCCCGCCCAGGGCGCGCGCGGCTCCCTGGCGGACCTCAATCTTCTGGTCGTCGAGCAGCAAGCCCGCGATGTCATCGAAGAGGGTCGGATCACGGAAGGTTCCCAGGGCCAGCGCGGCCTGGATGCGCACCTCGGGCTCGGGGTCCTTGAGGGCGTGCAGCAACGGCGGGATGACGTGGGGGGTACCCATTTGGGTGAAAGCTGCGCAAACCCGCGCGCGGACGGTATAAAACTCGCCTTGCAGCGCGTCTAACAGCGCGGGCAGGGCCGAGCGGTCTTTGGTCTGGGCGAGAATGTCCACGCATTGGGCGCGCACGAGCGGATGCGCGCTTTTCAGCGCCGCGACCAGGGCGGGGGTGGCGGCGGGCCCGATGCGGACGAGAATCCGCCCGAGGATCGGAGGCAGGTTCGGGTCCCGACTCTGGAGCGCTTCGATCAGGGCGGGGGCCGCTTCCGCCCCCAGACGGATCAATTCCTGGGCCGCCCGCTCCCGTTTGGTCGGATCGGTCAACTGCCCGATCCATTTTTTTGCGTCGCTCGATCCGCCGGTAAACCAGTTCATATTTCTATTTTACACCCGTCAAAAAGAGAGTATTTGATAGAAAAATGGACTAAAATTCTCTGATATAATGTGGCGTTTGTCTCCTACTTAAGCACAACGCCAGGCAAACCCTGGTGTTTTTGTTTGCGACCCTCACGGGCCTTAGGGCACGTATCTCAGTGGAGTGAAAGATGAAGAAAGAACAATTACTCGATCTGTATTACCAAATGGTTTTGATCCGCCGCGTGGAGGAACGCGGTGCCGAGCTGTATCAGGCTGGCAAGATTGGTGGCTTCATGCATCTGTACATTGGGCAGGAGGCCGTTTCGACGGGGTTGATCGCGGCCCGCGAGCCGCGCGACCGTGTGATCACGGCGTATCGCGACCACGGCGTGGCGTTGAACTGCGGCATTTCGTCCAATGAAGTGATGGCGGAGCTGCTCGGCAAGGCCACGGGCATGTCGAAGGGCAAGGGGGGCTCGATGCACATGGCCGATACCTCGAAGAACATGTGGGGCGGACACGCCATCGTGGGCGGACATCTGCCCGTCGCTTCGGGCTTGGCGCTGGGTGACCAGTACGCGGGCAATGACAACGTCACGATCTGCATGTTCGGTGACGGCGCGACCAATATCGGTTATTTTCACGAGGCCTTGAATCTGGCCAAGACCTGGGGTCTGCGTGTATTGTGGGTGTGTGAGAACAACCAGTACGGCATGGGGACGGCCGTCGAGCGCGCCTCGGCGGTGACCGAGATCCGCCAGAAGGCCGAAGGCTATGGTATGAAGAATGGTCAGGCCGACGGCATGGATGTTATAAAGGTTTACGACGCCGCCAGGGACGCCATCGAATACGTCCGCAAGGAAGGGCAGCCCTACCTGCTCGAAGTGGACACCTATCGTTTTCGCGGCCACTCGATGGGTGATCCTGAGCGTTACCGCAAGGCGGAGGAAGTCAAGCAGTGGCAGGAGAACGATCCAATCGGCATCTTCAACAAGTACCTGCTCGACAAGAAGACCGCCACACGCAAGCAGTTGGATGAGATCGAGGCCCGCGTGGAAGAGGAAGTGGTCAAGGCGGTGGAATTTGCCGAAGCCAGTCCCGAGCCGGCGATGGAAGACCTGTTCAAGGACATTTACGCGGATAATTAACACCAAGGACACGAAGTACACAAAGGAAATCTTCGTGCCCCTTTGTGCCCTTTGTGGTTAAAGGATTTCACACATGGCAAAGATCACAATGCGCGAGGCCATCTCGCAAGCTCTTATGGAAGAAATGGACCGTGACCCCGCCGTCTTCATCCTCGGCGAGGAAGTCGGTGTGTGGGGCGGTACGTATGCCGTCACCAAGGGGTTCTACGACAAGTACGGCGCGGCGCGCGTCAAGGACACGCCCATCGCCGAGAACGCCATTATCGGCGCGGCCATTGGCGCGGCCATGGTTGGTCAGCGCCCCATCGCCGAGTTGATGACTATCAACTTCGCTTTTTCCGCGATGGACTACATCGTCAACCAGGCCGCCAAGTTGCACTATATGTTCGGCGGACAGTTCATGTTGCCGATGGTCATCCGTGCAGTGGGCGGCGGCGGACGTCAGCTTGGCGCCACGCACTCACAGACGCCTGACGCCATCTTCGCGCACTTTCCTGGCTTGAAAGTCGTCAGCCCGGGCACGCCCGAGGATGCCAAGGGCCTGCTCAAGAGCGCGATCCGCTCGAATGACCCGATCCTGTTCATCGAACACGCCACCATGTACCAGATCCGCGGGGAAGTGCCCGAGGGCGAGTACACCATCCCGATTGGCAAATCCAAGATCCAGCGCGAAGGCAAGGACCTGACCATCGTCACCTACTGCAAGGGTCTGGAACTTTCGATGAAGGCCGCGGACGAACTGGCCAAGGAAGGCATCCAGGCCGAGATCGTCGACCTGCGCACCCTGCGCCCGCTCGATATGGAACCCGTGCTCGAGTCGTTCAAGAAGACCAACCGCGCCATCGTGGTCGAAGAAGGCTGGAAGTCCTACGGCGTCGGCAGCGAGATCGTCAGCCGCATCTATGAAGAAGCCTTCGATTACGTCGACGCGCCCATCCTGCGTGTGGCGCAGAAGGAAGTCCCGCTTCCTTACAATCGCACCCTCGAACAGGCCGCCCTCCCGCAAGTTCCTGACATCGTCGCGGCGGCAAAGGAGGTCTTGAAATAATGGCTGAAACCATCAATATGCCCAAACTCGGCTTCGACATGGCCGAAGGAATGCTCGTCCGCTGGGTCAAGCAAGTGGGCGAGACCATCAACAAAGGCGACATACTGGCCGAGATCGAAACCGACAAGGCCACCGTCGAAGTGGAATCCTCCGTCAGCGGCGTGGTGCTGCAACTGATCGCGGAACAGGGCACGATGGTGCCCGTCAACGCGCCGATTGCGGTGGTGGGGCAGGCGGGTGAGAAAGTGGAAAACCAACCCGCGGATGCTGGACCAAAGGCCGCGGCCCCTGCTCCCGCAGCGACTCCCGCTCCTCAATCCGCCCCTGCGGCTGCTCCTGTTGCTCAAGCCTCTTCCGCCCCGAGCGCGGACTCCGTCAAGGCCTCGCCGTTGGCGAAGAAGATCGCCCGCGACCAGAAAGTGGACCTCGCGCGTATCCAGGGTACGGGCCCGGGCGGACGTATCGTCCGCCGCGACATCGAGGCGGCGCTGGCTGGCGGCGCTCAGCCGAGTGCAGCGAGTCGCCCTGCCGCGCAACCCGCTCCCGCTTACCAGGCACCGATCACTGCCGAGGACAAGTCCATCTCCACCACCAAACTGCGTCAGGCCATCGGCCGCCGACTGGTCGAGTCGAAGCAGACCATTCCGCACTTCTACGTGACGCACGAATACAAGATGGAAGCGCTGATGGACATGCGCAAGCAGATCAACGCCTACCTGCCCGAGAATGAGAAGGTCTCGGTCAACGACTTCATCGTCAAGGCCGTGGCGTTGACCCTGCGTCAGTTCCCCAATTTGAACGCGACCCTGAACGGCAACGAGATCGTGCAGTTTGGCCACGTCAACGTGGGCGTGGCGGTCACCGTCCCTGGCGGCCTGATGACCGTGGTGGTCAAAGATGCGGACCAGAAGTCCCTGCGTCAGATTTCGGGCGAGGTCAAAACCATGGCGGGACGTGCCCGCGATGGCAAGGTCAAGCCCGAGGACGTGGACGGCTCGACCTTCTCCACCTCCAACCTCGGCATGTATGACGTGGACGAGTTCATCGCCATCATCAATCCGCCCGAGGCGGCCATCCTGGCCATAGGTTCGGCCCGCGAAGTGCCCGTCGTGGACGGTGGACAAATCAAGGCGGGCTGGCGCATGAAGGCGACCATCTCCGTCGATCACCGCGTCAGCGATGGGGCGGAGGCGGCTCAGTTCATGCAAAAACTGGCCGAGTTCCTCGAAAACCCAGTCAGAATGTTGGTGTAAAAAGGAAACTCCTGAAGTCGAAAGACTTCAGGAGTTTTTTATTGCTTGATGAGAAACTACGGCAAGCTATCTACAAGTAATCGTAACGAATAACTCCACAGCCTCACTTTTACCCGCTTCATTGACGGCCTGGATCGTGTAAGTGTAATTTGCGTTGTAACGTTTGTAGGGGGTGGTGATGGTGATGGTGTCCTTGTACTCGGTGGTGTTCGCATCCAGAGTCGCCAGGAGATTACTGTCTTTGTTGAGTTCGAAGCTGGTCTCGTTTCCGGAGTGATCTTCCCAATGCAGGTAGGCCACATACACATATTTATAAACCGTGTAGGAGTGGGCAATTACTTTTGAGCAGGTGGCATCTGCATAGAACTTCTCGGGCGCATTTGGGAGGGCAGGTGCTACCAGGGTCGCTGTCGCCTCTACAGGGATGGGGGTCTCTGTCGCTAGGGGCTGTTGCGCTTCCACCGTTTGCGCCACGAAGGTGGCCATCTGGTCTTGCGCTTGCTGGGTTTCTGCACTTGTATCGGGCGCAGCCGTGGGTGGAGCCGATACCGTTGCCGGGGCGCCTGACGTGAACGAACAAGCCAGCATCAAGAAAACAGCCAACGCCAAACCAAGTACAGGACTCTTACTCATAGCTTTCTTCCTTTTTTGAAAAATAGGTTTCAAAATCAATTTGTGTATTATATCACGAGGCCTATTTAGCCTTTACAATACGTGATTGACCGTTGGGTGCTGGAATAAAAAGACCGAGGTTTTAAACCTCGGTCTTTTTACTTGCTTCGTTCTTTTTACTTGATTACCAATTTGGTTTTCAACAGCTCTCGGTCGCGCGAGGACGGGCCAGCCAGAATCTCGAACTCGCCCGGTTCTACAGCATCCATGCCTTGCGCGTTCACGATCTGGAAGGCTTTCCAGGGCAGGTCGACCTGCACGGTCTTTTTCTCGCCTGCCGCCAATTGGACACGGGCAAAGCCTTTCAGCGCCTTATTGACCCAGGTGGCAGAGGTCACCACATCGCTGACGTATACCTGCACGATCTCCACGCCATCCCGCTGTCCGACGTTCTCCACATCCACGGAGACTTTGACCGTTTCCCCGTTGGATAGGGTGGGGGAGGACAGCCTCAAGTTGGAATACGCGTAGTTTGTATAGCTGAGTCCATGCCCGAAGGGGAAGAGCGGTTCCTGGGTCAGGTCTGCGTAGCGGTCACCGTGTTGGCCGCGGACTTGGCTGTAGAAGACCGGCTGCTGGCCCACGTGCAGCGGGAACGAGATCGTGACCTTGCCAGACGGATTCAACAACCCAAACAGCGCCTCGGCGAGTGCGTGGCCGCCCTCCATGCCGGGGTTGAACAACTCAACAATGGCCGCGGCGCGTTTGACGGAGTCAGGCAGCACCAGCGGCTTGCTGTTGACCAGGACCACGATCATGGGCTTGCCGGTCTTCTCCAGCGCATCCAGCAGCGCGACCTGCCCGCCCTGCAATTCCAGCGTAGCCGTGCTTTGGGTCTCGCCGATGAAATTTAGGTGATCGCCCACCACGGCCACCACGACCTCGGCTGACTGGGCTGCGGCGATGGCCGCCGGGATTTCCGACAGGTCATCGTCGATGATTGAGCAGCCGCGTTCATAGCGGACCTCCACTCTGCTTGGGGCGAGGGCGCGGATGCCATCCAGGAGGGTGGTCGTCTTCTCGCGTGGATGCTTGCCCGCCTCGGGCGGATGCTGCGAGGAGCCGAGCGACCAGTCGCCCAACTGCTGCATATCGTCGTCGGCGTTCGGGCCGATCACCGCGATAGACTTCACTTGCTTCGGGTCGAGCGGCAACAGACCGTTGTTCTGCAACAGGACCAGGCTTTGGCGTGCCGCTTCGAGGTTGGCGGCACGATGCTCCGCGTTTCCGATCACGAGCGCCGCCCGCTCCATGTCTGGACCGCGCGGGTTTTCGAACAATCCCATGCGGAATTTCAGCGCCAGCAGGCGGGCGCAGGGCGCGTCGATCTCGCTCTCCGTCAGCCGCCCGCTGCGGACAGCCTCGATGGCTCCCTCGTAGAATTCGGGTGTGGTCATCATGATGTCGTTGCCAGCCCGCACGGCGGCGATGGCGGCTTCGGTGTAATCCGCGCAGACTTTCTGTTCGATCACCAGCCGCCCGACGTTGTTCCAGTCTGTGACCACCACGCCTTTGAAGCCCCACTCGTCTTTCAGGACCTCGGTCAGCAGCCAATGGTTACAGGTTGACGGCACGCCCTCGATGGACTGGTAGCCCGTCATGAAGGTCATGGCCCCGGCTTGCACCGCGCGTTCGAAGGGCGGCAGGAAGTAGCTTCGCAACTTGCGGCGCGAGAGATCCGCTTCCGAGGCGTCACGCCCGCCCTGGGTTTCGGAATACCCGGCGTAGTGTTTGGCCGTGGCTAGGATGCCTGACGGATCGTCCAGTCCCTGGCCTTGATAGCCGCGAATCATCGCCGCCGCCAGCTCGCCGATCAGGTAGGGATCCTCGCCGAAGGTCTCGCCGGTGCGGCCCCAGCGCAGGTCACGCGTCAGACACAGGACCGGGGAGAAGGTCCAGTGGATGCCGGTGGGGATCACCTCGGCGGCCGTCACCCGCGCCACCCGTTCCAGCAGGGCGGGATTCCAACTACAGGCCAACGCCAGTTGGGTGGGGAAGATGGTCGCGCCCTTCCAGAACGAATGCCCGTGGATGGCGTCCTCGCCGATTAACAGCGGAATCCCCAGGCGGTTCTGGGCGGCCAGTTGCATGGCCTTGCGAGCCTTCTCGCCCCAGATGTGCAGGATCGACCCGGGCTGACGGGTGTTGACGAAGGACAGGTCATCGGGACGCGCGTCCCACATAATCAACTGGCCGACCTTCTCCTCCAGGGACATGCGGCCGAGCAGGTCGGCCACGCGTTCTTCGACGCTCAGAGATGGGTCGCGGTAGGCGGGGATGGATTTCGACATGAAGAACTCTCCAGACAAAAATTTCCCCATCCTCCTGACGAGAAGGATGGGGAAGGTGATTTTACCCAATTACTTCGAATTCTGCGTGGAACTCCGCCAGAGAGTCGGAGCCGACCCACAGGTCGAAGGAGGCCGCGTCTTGAATCCACTTGCCAGCGTTCGTGCTCCAGTAGCCCAGTTCATCGGGACCCAGTTCGAAGGTCACGGTCTTGCTTTCGCCAGGTTGGAGGGTGATGCGCTCGAAGCCTTTCAACTCGCGCATCGGGCGGGTGTCGCTGCCCCATTTCTGGTGGATGTAAAGCTGGGCCACTTCGTCGCCAGCGACGGCGCCCGTGTTGGTCACATCCACGCTGACGGTCAGGCTGCCGCCGACCTTGACCTGCGTGGCCGAGACCTTCAGGTTGGAGAACGCGAAGGTGGTGTAGCTCAGGCCGTAGCCGAAGGGATAGAGCGGGGTGGGCAAGCCGTCCCAGTAGCGCGGGTTGTACATCGGGCTGCCCTCGGGCGAGTGGGTCAGGTTGCGCGCATAATAGAGCGGCGCGTGGCTGCCCTTGCGCGGGAAGCCGACGGGCAGCTTGCCGCCCGGGACCGCGTCGCCGAACAGGATGTCGGCCACGGCGTTGCCACCCTCGCTGCCAGGTTCCCAGGCTTCGAGGATAGCGGGGATGTTCTCGGCGGCCCAGTTGACGCTCAACGGGCGGCCGTTCAGCAGCACCAGCACGACGGGTTTGCCCAGCGCCGCAACGGCTTTGAGCAATTCCTCCTGACGGCCAGGCAGGTCGAGCGAGGCGCGTGAGGCGGCTTCACCGGCCATCAGGTCGGTCTCGCCCATCACCATGATGACCTGGTCCGCGGCACGGGCGGTCTCGACGGCGGCCTGGAAGGCGGCGTCGGATTCCTCCTGGGTTTGAGCGGGCTTGCTGGCCTGTCCCGCCATCATGCTCTCGAACCACGACGGAATGTCGCGGCGGATCTCAGGGCCAGAGGCGTAGGTCACTTCGGCGTTCGGCAACTTGGCACGGATGCCCGCCAGAACAGTCACAGCAGCGGGCGTGTGGCCGAAGACCATCCACGAGCCTTCGGTGGCCTGCATCGAATCGGCCAGCGGACCGATGACCGCCACCTTCTTGACGTCCTTCTTCAGCGGGAGCAATCCGCCCTCGTTCTTGAGCAACACCATCGAGCGCTGCGCCGCCCAGCGCGAAGCTTCGCGGTGATCGGGGCGGGCGATGACCTGCTCCAGCAGGGCCTCGTCCACGTAGGGGTGCTCGAACAGGCCCATCTTGACCTTGAGCGCCAGGATCGGGCGCACCAACTCTTCGATCTCCGCCACGCTGAGGTCACCCTTGGCGACCAGGTCGGCGGCGTTCTCGGTGTAGGTGTAGCTGGACATGTCCATATTGAGGCCAGCCTTGAGTCCGCGCAGGGCGGCGTCGCGGCGGTCTTTGGCATGGCCCTGGATGACCAGGTTGCCGACCGCGAAGGCATCCGAGACCACGAAGCCGTCGAAGCCCCATTCCTCGCGCAGCACCTGACGCAGCAACCAGCGGTTGCCGCTGGCGGGG
>CALFXA010000109.1 GCA_937928015.1 uncultured Anaerolineales bacterium
AGATATCCACTCGTGACTGGAGTTCAGACGTGTGCTCTTCCGATCTCTCGGGAGCCTTCCTTGGCGAACTGTGTCGAACTGGTGGCAGTAATGACGGCGCGTCCCGACCCCCCTGCGAAGGTGGCCTGGGTAATGGGATGCTGTTCCTCGGCCTTGACGCCTTTCGCAAAGGACCCGCTAAAACAGCAATCCAGAATTAAGACCTGCTGCCTGGAATTACAACGGTCCATTTGTTTCAAGACGAAGTCACGGTCGATGGAGGTCGAGCCCAGCATGTCCGCCTCGGTGTCATTGGCGATCATGCACAACTGCCCCATGTCATCCAGCTTGCCGTGACCCGAGAAATATAGCAGGACCATCTCGTCGGACTTTCTCTTTGCAAAAAAGACCTCGATGGCCTTGCGAATCTCCTGATTGCCCTGGTCGATCAGTTTCTCGACCTGAAAATCCCCGATCTCGGGGGCGCTGAGTAGTTCCCCCAGGTCGATGACATCCTTATCGGGGCCCATCAGGGGGGCAAAACGGACGTCTTTGAACTGGGCGTTCCCGATCAACAGGGCGTATTTTCTAGCCATTCTTCTTCAATTCCTTGAATTGCCCTTCGAACAGGGCAAGCTTCCTACGTAGCTCCTCATCGGACATGGCCTCCGAGAATTCGATTTCCATCTCGACCCCCGCCTTGTTGCGGAACTTGATTCGCATGCTGCGCCCCTCACGCCGCAGGGTCCAGGCTTTCAGAAAATCCATGAAATTTTTCAGCATTTCGGGCAGCAACGAGACCACCAGGAAACCAATGATGATCTCTTCCGAAGACTTGACCCCGCTTGGGGCGGGCTGGCGGGAAAATTGAACCTCTTCCACGAGGTCCACACCCCTGAGTTCCTCCCTGAGTTGACCTGTGAGCCGCTGGAGTGCCTCGGCATCCTGATCTTCCGCGATGACTTGCAAGTCCAATTGAATGGTGTTCATGGACTTCTCCTTCGTTGAGAATGGGATTTGTCGCCTTTCAGATGCTACAAAAACGCAGGGCGATTGGGACGGGTGAGATAAGATGGAAGCAAGGTCAACGCTGCACCTCGTTGTCGTCGCCCGCAATGATCGTCCCGCTGACGCTGCCGCCGATATAAATATTCGTCGTGTTCCCAGCGGACTGGCGCCGCTCACTCTCGCTGACCACGCCGCTTAATAGTTTGCGCACGTCCACCTTGACCAGACGGTACCCGTCTTTGACAGGCAACTCGTAGAACCCATCCCGTTCCAATTGAAGCAGGTAGTCGTAATCCAACGGCTCGGCATTTGGTGCTTCGGGGATGGGAACGCGCTTTTCGGGGTTGAGACCTTTGATGGAGGCATGAATCTCATCTAACTGATACCGTATCGCGGACAGGGAGTCGCGTCGCGTGTGTTCAACTCCATCAATGGCGATGGTGATTTTGCGGTCTTCGATGTCCGCCTTGACCAGGGCTTTGTTCTCCCCAATTCTCAGCAACACCCCCGTGCGCCAGACCAAGCCATCGCCAATCTTCTGGTTCATGCGGACGATGAAGCGGGTGATGACGCTGGTAGGCAGGACAGGGTAGGCGTATTCAAAGGCAGGGATGCCATTGAAGTCCAGGTCGGGTTGGTCTTTGGGGAGCAGGTCAGGGACGAGGAAGGTCTTGTCAGGCTCGATATCGTGACAAAGTTCGAACTTTTTCATCATGTCCACGATGAAGAGCCGTTTGCCGCGCGGATATTCGGGCAGGTTGAGAATTTCGTCCAGCATGGAAACGGTGAGTACGCCCTTGTTTTGAAACAAAACATGGGAGTTGATGATTTTGTACACGCCATTGGTGACCCACTGCGGATTGAGAATGCCGAGCGCTTCGAGGCGCGGGTCATCCTGGAAATGCAGGACAACGCCCAGGTCATGCAAGAAACCGATCAACGTGCGTTGACTGGTCTCGTCACTGACTTCGTTTTCGGCGCACAATTCAAGATATTTGTCGTGGGTGATGAAGTTGGACTCATATCCCAGCCATTCCAGGCTGGTTTTGATCGTGAACCAGGTTTCGGGCAATAAGTCGCGGACGTGCGGCAGGTGATTGACTTGCTCAGCGATGGCAGCCTTGAGTTCTTCGATGCCCGCGCCCGTGGCGGCGGAGGTTTCGAGGATGCCGACGATGTTGGGATATTTCCTTTGCAAGTCGGTGCGTCCAATATCGAGCGGATGCTGGTCGATCTTGTTGCCGACGATCAGCACGGGTGACTCGCCGCCAAAGGATTGAATGATCTTGAGCCAGTATTCGACGCGGTTTTCTTCCTGGGTCAGGCGGGAATCGAGCACCAAGAGATACAGGCTGCGCTTGGTGAGGAAGAACTGATGGGTGGCGTGCATGATTTCCTGCCCGCCGAAATCCCAGATGTGCAGGGCGATCTCGTACGGCTCACTCTCGACCTGGGAACGGTTCTCGACCTTCCAATGCTCGATGGCGATCCCATCGGTCTTGGGTTCGTATGAATCAAACGATGCAGAAACCAACTGCTTGATGAGAGAGGTCTTTCCGACACTGCCCTGCCCCACCACCAGCATTTTGGTTTCACAGATCGCCCGCCTCTTTCCTTCCAACACCCAGGTGAAATAATTCAAGATGACGCTGGGATCATCGACGTTGTCCAGAATCTCAGGGGGGAAGTCTAGGCCGATATCCCGTAAGTCCAACTTCTTCAATTTTTTTAGATTTAGTATCTCGGCAGGTAATTCTTTGATTTTTAGCCCATTATCTAAGACAGGAGGGTCTGAAGTGCTTGAAAGGACAAGCTCCTCTAAATTAAGAAGCTGACCAATCTCGGCGGGCAGATGATTAAGTGAATTTCCATTGAGATAGAGGACATTCAAATTGGACAACTGCCAAATTCCAGGCGGCAGGTCTGCAATCCAGTTGAAAGAAAGATCAAGATACGTCAAACTAGAAAGGTATTTGATTTCAGCAGGCAGATGGGCAAGTAGATTCTCAGAAAGATCAAGGCTGGCTAGGCAATTAAGGTACCCAATTTCTACAGGTAATTCTTTAAGTTCGTTTCCAGAAAGGTCAAGTTCAATCAAGCCAAAAAGCCCATCAATCTCAACGGGTAAATTGAGCAACTTATTATCACGAAGAGTAAGAAATGCCAATTCATTAAGCCTACCGATCTCAGCAGGCAGATTGACAAGATGGTTTTCAGAGAGGATAAGTGATTTCAAGCGGATAAGTTGACCAATCGTTGGTGGTAAGTTGACAAGATTGTTATCAGAAAGATTAAAAGAGGTAAGGCTGGCGAGGCTTCCAATCTCAGCAGGCAGTTCATCAAGCTCGTTACCAGTGAGATCAAGTTTTATCAATTTCTTAAGCCTGCCAATCTCGGGGGGCAGACTTCTTAATCTGTTATTGGATAGTTCTAATTCAGTCAAGTTTGCAAGCCCTCCAATTTCGGGAGGCAAACTATTCAATCTCGCTTTGCTAAGAACAGTGCCACCAAGACGAAACGTGGTTAAGTTAGACAATAGACCAATCTCAGGCGGCAGGAAGGCAATTGAGTTGCCAGAAAGATTAAGTTCAGCAAGGCGGGATAACGTAGTGACTTCAATGGGAAATTCTGAAAGGCCGCAATTAGAAAGGTCGAGCGAGATCAGGTTCGGGAGATGCCACGATTCACCTGACATAAATAGCTCGGAGAAATCGTTATTGGAGAGATTTAACCTGGTTAAATTAGGAATCTTTTCGAGTTCACTAAAGGGGCGGGTTAGATTGCAGGCGGACAGGTCAAGGGAGGCCAAATTGACAAGTTGACTGATTTCAGGAGGCAGGCCACTAAGAGGATTACTGGTCAAATCAAGCTCAATCAGGTTGATGAGGTCTCCGATCTCGGCAGGCAAAGATGAAAGACCACAATTGCTCAAGGAAAGCCTGGAGAGGTTGACGAGTTGGCCGATCTCGGGGGGCAGGTTGCCCAGTTCGCGATTGAGGATCAACAAGGCAGACAATTGTTGCAGGGCGCCCTGCGCGATCAGGAATTGCAATTGTTCCACATCCAATTTCAATCCCAGCATGGTCAATTTGGGCAGGCTGGCAATCTCAGGGATCAAATCCGCACTGCCCGACTCTATATAAAGTGTCCTGAGTTGTTGGAGATGAGATAAGCCAGCGGGGACGATAAATGAATCTTCTCCCATCACGACCAATTCTTCGAGACCGACGTATTCGTACAATTGTCGAAGGACAGCTGGCCCAGCATTGCCAATCACGCCATATTTGTCGGCGGTGAACCATTCCCCAGCATCGGGAACAGTATGCATATCGACAATTCCGATGTTCCCATCTCTTGTAATCCAAAACTGGTCAGAGGAACCTCCTTTTCTCAATTCACCCACCACGAACATGAACGAGCGAATATCATGCTCTCTGAAAAGTTTGAGGTCCTTTTTGGTAAGACGATTCTTCATCGCAGACTCCACTGATGGGACACCCATCCTGATGCAAGGGCGACCCGTTCATCTCGTGCTGGGACCCTCCCCGACCCTCCCCTACGCATGGTCGCCCTCTACGATCCTGATCTCGTCCTCGCTCAAGCCGTACAGTTCATACACCAGCGAATCGATCCGCCGATCCGTGGACTCGATCTCACGCGCCAGGGATTCTTTCTCCTGCGGCGTGCGGGGAGGCTTCCGTCCCCCTAATTTCGTTGGTTGAAATTGGGGGGATAAGAGGGGGGTCAGGTCGAGCATGCGCGTGACCAGCGCCACCATGCTCTCGTGCCGTGCGCGGTCGGCGGGGTCGTTGAAATCGATGGTGCGGATGGGAAAAGGATTAAGATAATTTGTCTTGAAAACAAAGTAACCTCCACGAAGCACATAGCCCGTGGTTGACAAAAACCACCACATAATACGTGAATTCAGTAACCCTAACCAATAACTCTTATCCTCTTTAGAATTTGAAGAAGGTACTATGCTATAAACTTTTGTATTGTGATACAAGCCTGCTGGTGCAATAGTCATATTACAACCCAGACTGATTTCAGGCGTGATAATTCTTTCACTTTCAAATACATTCATGTCCCTGCTTCTATGACAGGAATACCAATATTTTGTATTTGTCTTCTGTCTTTCCCTTATGTCTGTTAATTCTCTTCGATATTCCTTAAGATAAGCATATCCATTAGGGAATTTCCTTTGAAGTTCGGCTTCTTCAAATATTTTTGTTTTGCCATTTACCAATTGATAAGGGTAAATACAGTAATGAGAATGTTGGGGAATCTCATATCTATCCACATCTTCTCCCCGTAAAAACGGCTTAACGAGGTCTCTTTCAACAACAATGCTCCCTCCAGCTCTTTCCGAGAATAATTTCAACAAACCATTGGGTAATTCTTCTTCAAATTTAAGTACATGCACATTGTCAATTCCCGATTGGACTCCAACAAGTATTTCATCGCAAACATCTCCAAGGGTGTGAGGCTGTCTGGATAAAGATTGTAATAGTGAAGGGGCCTGCTTTTTTGTCAATGTCCAAGGCTTTTCAGATAATTCCTGCATTCTATAAAAGGTGAAGTCGTCAATTGATAAGCTTAACAGGCGTGATGGCAGATTCTCGCGGGAGATATTCTCAAATTCATGATAATTAAATCCCTCAGTGATTGATTTCTGTAAAAATAGAAGCCCTGTATAAGTCGACGCTTGTTCGAAAACCAGGTTATTTCCAAAACTGATGAATTTTTCAATTGCCGAGTTTCTCGCGAGAAAACTTCTCAACCCTGAACCAAAATCAGAGTTTACAAATTTATGTGGACAAATGAATCCAAGCTTTCCATCTTTGCGAAGTAGCTTGAAGGCTTTTTCGATAAAGAGAAGATAGAAATCAAAACGCTTGACAGCGCTTTCATATTTTGCAATATAGTAATCAATTTGATTGTTATAGTTCTCCTGTAAGCCTTGAATCCTCAAATATGGCGGATTGCCGATCACCGCATCGAAGCCGCCTTGAATGAAGACCTGCGGGAAGGCGCTCTTCCAGTCGAAGACGTTGACGCGTGCGCGTTCGTCCTCGTCGGTGAAGCCGCCCATTGTCAACTGCTGGCCCTCGTAATAGTCGGGCCCGATCAGCGAGTTACCGCACTGAATGTTGCGTCCCAGGTCGGGTAGCACGCGCTCCTGCAAGAGTGAGAGCTGCGAGCCGATGGTCTCGTGGGTCTCGTCCTCCAGTACCTTGAGCAGCAGCGAGAGCTTGGTCACCTCCACCGCCTGGGGGTCGATGTCCACGCCGTGGATGTTATTGAGCAGGATGCGCTTCTTCTCGGCGGTGGTCAGGCGCCACCCCCTCCCAGCCTCCCCCAAATCCGCAGGCAAAGAGACTCCCAGATCATCGGGGCGTGCGGATTTGGGGGAGGTGCCATAGGCAGAGGGGGTTTTCTCGTAGATGGCAGGGTTCTTGCCGCGTGCCCACTTCTCGGGGTCATGCTCCGTGTACCATTTCAGGTGCCAATCCAGCAAATACTGGTACGCGCCCAGCGGGAAGGTGCCCGAACCGCAGGCGGGGTCGAGGATCTTCAAGCTGGCGGCCTCTTTGGGGGTCCTGCCTTCCAGCAATTTGCCCACGGTATTCTGCACGATGTAATCCACGATGTAGGTGGGCGTGTAGTACACTCCGCCCGCCTTGCGCACCTCGGGCTTTTCCTCCACCTTGGCCTGGTGGCCCGCCGTCAGACGGATGACCTTGCCCAGGAAGCGCTCGTACACCTGCCCGAGGATGTCCGCGGGAATCTCACGGAAGACGTACGGGCTTTCGGGATAATACAGATTCCTGAGAATGTCCTGCAGGACCTTGTCGTCGATCTTCAGGTGCAGGGTCAACCCATCGGCCGCGCTGGATTGTCCCTTTTCGTCCTTGAAGTGGAACAGCCCCGAGTTATAGCGCAGGTCGGCGCGCTGGAAAAGCTGCACCAGATTAGGGTATACATTCGCATTCGCAGCGATATCTTTGAGTTGTCCATCGTTTTCCACGCCGCGATCCTCGCAGATGCGCAGGAAGACGATGCGGTCGATGGTCATTTGCACGGCGTAATTCAGTTCACGTACGCTCAGGCTTGGATTGCGCAAGGCGATATTGCGCGCCAGCAGGTCGCGCCAGCGTTCGATCTCGGCCAGAAAGGCGTCGTCCACCTCGGCGGTGCCTTTCTTGCCCTTCATGCCCTCGGCATACTGGTCGAACGAGCCTTTCAGCACGGCCTCGCGCGAGAAGACCGCCGCGATCTCGTCCCATTTCTCCACGTACTGGCGGAAATTCAACAATAGCACGCGGCCCGTCGAGGCCTTGTCTCCCTGGTTCGGCTTGGCACGACAATCGTAGACCGCGAATTCCTCGAAGTCGGTCAGAATGCCCAGCGGCAGTTTGGCGCTCCAGGCATAGCGCCGCAATTGATAAGCAGGATGGATATTGTTCTCGATATTGACGGCGGGCTTCTTGGCTTCCACAAAGAACTTGCGCACCCCTCCGATGCGGAAGGCGTAATCGGGTGCCTTGTTGGCTCCCTCGATCTCCAGGCTGTCCTCGTGGATCACATCCTTATACATCTCAGCATAGCCCTGGCGGTTGAACACGTCCCAGCCCAGGGCCTCGAAGAACGGGTCGAGGAACTCACGCCTTAACTGCGTCTCGTTATAACGGGCCGAACGATAGATATCGTACTGCTGCTCGAAACGTTCCACCAATTGTCGGATGATGTCGGGTGCGGTCATGGATTGTCCTTCCTGGGTTCAAGATGACAGTCACCTGACAGGTGGCTGTCATCTTGACAAGCATACAGGAAAACCAGCAAATCAGCAAGACTTATCAAAATTGTAGAGCGCAAAGAGCAAACGGCTCGCCTGCCTGTGACCGCCGCAGCGATTTTTCCAGCACGCATCCCGACAAAACCCAATGCCATCCCGAGTTCGTCGGGGTTCATTCCCTTTTTGTTTTCCCGCGAACCATCTTCGTCGGCAGGCTTCCTGATCTTGTAAGTCTGCCTCCTGACTTTGTCCGTTTCCATATCAAGCTTATCAGGACGCCTCCCAGGTTCGTTGGGATGCCGACTGATTTCGTCAGGATGCGTCCCAACTTCCTCGGTACGCGTCCTGACTTTATTCGGGTGTATACCGCCCTTCTCGGGATGCATCCCAACTTTATCTACCGTCTTTTGCGCCGAAACGTCCGTCGGCCCATAACAAACCTGTAAGTTGACTTTGCCTCGTCACTTGGGCATACTAAAAGCAGGTTCTGGGGGCGCTCCCCAGGCAATTACCAAATAGGAGGAACTCATGACAGGCAAGACTTACCCGCTCAGCATCGTGGAAATTACCCGCAAGGTCGTGGACGCATGGAGAAAGATCAAAGCCGATCTCGCCCTCGGCGATCTGACCGCCGACATGCTGGCCGACGACCTGACCCAGGCCGAACCCATCGAAGCCGTCATCACCAGCCTGGAGAACCAGCTCACCGAAGCCCGCAACCACCGCGATGAACTGTACGCCCGCATGTGGGACCGCGTCAAACGCGTCCACTCGGGCATCAAGGGCATCTATGGTGACGACTCGCCCGAGTATGAACTGGTGGGCGGCACCCGCAAGAGCGACCGCAAGCCTTCCGTCCGCAAGGCAAGGGTCAGCGCGTAGGCCCAAGTAACAACCCAAAGGCGCAGGTCCGCGAGTGGACCTGCGCCTTGTCTTTTCTCAGAGCCCTCCGCGTTCATCCGTGCATTCCGTGCCATCCGTGTCCCATAGCCACCCAACAAAAAAGGACGCTGACTCTCGTCAGCGTCCCATCTTTCCTTTCTTATCTTTCCTCGCACCCCATTATCCCTTCAACAACTCCACCTGCTTTTCCGCCTCAGGTTCGGGCAGGGCCAGCGGCGGCAGTTCGAGGATCGAGTTGATGCCGAAATGCTGCAGGAACTCGGGCGTGGTGGAATACAGGATCGGACGGCCAGGGCCGTCGGCGCGGCCCGACTCCATGATCAGGCCCTTGCCCAGCAGGCTCTTCATCATGCCGTCGCTGTTCACACCGCGCACCGCATCGATCTGCGGACGGGTGACAGGCTGCTGGTAGGCGATGATCGCCAGGGTCTCCAGGGCGGCGCGGCTCAGGTGGCTGACCGCTTCCAGGCCGAGGAAACGCTCCACCAGTCCGGCCAGTTCGGGGGCCGAGGTGAGCTGCACGCGCCCGCCGTGACGCTGCAAGCGCAGTCCGCGCGATTGCAGGGCTTCTTCCAATTCCTTCAATCCGCGCTCCACCACCGAATTGGTCACGTCCAGGGCGGCGGCCAGTTGCGCGGGCGCCACAGGCTCGGGCGCCACAAACAACAAGGCCTCCAATTTCACCGCCAGGGTGGGTTCTTCCTGCGGCGCGGGGGTCGGAGTGGTTTCAGAGTCGCTCATGCTATAATTGCTCCCGTTCAAAAATAAGTGTTATCCATGATGCACGGTGGTCGAGTAGCCCCGAGGGTTCTTCGAGGGGCATACTGAGACCATCCATTTCAGGTTCAGTTTGACTTGTTGGCCTCGACGGAACGTCCTGACCAACGGAGTATTTATCGCAAAATGAAGAAACTCGCCTTTCCATTCCTCATCTTGATCCTCGTGCTGGCCTCGCTGGCCTGCACGGTCTTCGTCGGCGGCCCCGACTACCCCGTCGAGGCCATCCCCGTCTCCACGGAAGCCGCCCAGTCCATCCAGGACCAGGTCAAGCAAGCCATGGAAGCGGGCGCGGCTACGGGCGTCGTGTCCTTCCAGATCAACGAGTCCCAGCTCACATCCTACCTGACCTACAAGCTGGCCGCGCAGACCGATCCGCTCATGACCAATCCCAAGGTCTTCCTGCGCGACGGCCAGATGCAGGTCTTCGGCAAGGCCCAGCGCGGCATGTTCGCGGCCAACGTGGCGGTCATTCTGGCCGTCGGCCTGGACGAAGCGGGCCTGCCCACCATGAAGGTGCTCTCCGCCGATTTCGGTCCGTTCGACGCGCCCGAGGGCCTCAATGGCGCCATCAGCAAGCTCATCAACGAGGCCTACACGGGTTCATTCGGACCCGTCGCCACGGGCTTTCGGCTCGAGTCGATCACCATCGCCGACGGGCTGATGACCGTCTCGGGGCGGATCAAATAGCGGCCTGGATTATACCGCAGGACATGACCCGCTCTCTTCCCCTTCGCCTGCTCGCCGTTCTCCTGGCCGCCTCCCTGCTGTTGGCGGGCTGCCAGCTTCCGCAGTTCGGCGGCGAGATCACCATCACCCTCACCGCCGATAGTCAGACCCGCTCCGTGCAGGTGCAGGCGGGCAGCACCGTGTTGCAGGCCCTGCAACAGGCGGGCGTGGCCCCTGGCGACCTCGACCGCGTCGAGCCGCCCTTCTACACCGTGCTGAGCAATGGCGACCAGGTCAAGCTCATCCGCGTCAAAGAGGAATTCCAGACCGAGATCCAGGTCATCCCCTACGAGCGGCAGACCATCCGCAACGAGACCCTGGCCGAAGGTGAGACGCGCCTGGTGCAGGCGGGCGTCAACGGCCAGCAGGAGGTCACCATCCGCCGCATGACCGAGGACGGCGCCGAGACGAGCAAGTCCATCGTCAAGACCGTAGTGCTGCAAGAGGCCGTGCCCGAGATCGTCATGGTCGGCGCGCAGACCTCCTTCACGCCCTTCAACATCCCTGGCAATCTGGTCTATCTGGCGGGCGGCAACGCCTGGGCCATGGACGGTTCCACTGCCAACCGCCGCCTGATCGTCAACACAGGCGACCTCGACGGGCGTGTCTTCATCCTCTCGCCCAGCGGCGAATACCTGATCTTCACGCGTAAGTCGAAGAAGCCCGCCGCCGAAGAGATCAATACGCTTTGGGCGGTGCGCGTCAACAACACCACGCCCAAACCTGTCTACCTCGAAGCCAAAAACGTGATCCACTTTGCGGCCTGGATCCCAGGCACGAACTCGGTGGCCTATTCCACGGCCGAGCCGCGCGCCACGTCGCCTGGATGGCAGGCCAATAACGACCTGTGGCGAGTCAGCATCACAGGCGGCACGCCCCGCAAACTGCTGGACGCCTCCAGCGGCGGCGTGTATGGCTGGTGGGGTATGGGCTTCGCCTACTCAGCCGACGGCCGCCTGGCCTACATCCGCCCCGACGGACTTGGCCTAGTCGATCAGGACGGCGGCTACCTCAAGCCGATGATGGACATCACGCCCTACAACACCCACAGTGATTGGGCCTGGATCCCTGGCCTGGCCTGGGGCTCGGACGGCAAGACGCTCTACGTCACCACCCACGCCCCCGCCCCCGCGCCCTACACCGACGAGGAATCGCCCTACTTCGACGTGAGCGCCGTCTCGCTCGAAAACAAGGTCACGGTCACGGTCGTGGCGCAAACGGGCATGTTCGCCTATCCCGCCGCCTCACCCATCCGTCAGAGCGGACAGGAGAAGGTCTATCAGGTGGCCTACCTGCAAGCCATCTTCCCCGACCAAAGCGAGACCAGCCGCTACCGCCTGGCCGTGATGGACCGCGACGGGTCGAACCGCCGCGTGTTATTCCCCCCGCAGGACTCGGGCGGCATCGAGCCGCAGACTCCCGCCTGGGCGCCCGATCCCATCCCAGGCCAGACAGGTGACTTCATCGCCGTGGTCTACCAGGGCAACCTGTGGATGATCGACAGCGGCAGCGGTCAGGCCTTCCAGGTGACGGGCGATGGCCTGATCACGAGAATCGATTGGAAATGATAGTCCCCTGCAACAGTCAATTACCTGGGCAGCGGTAAAATATCCGAAAAGAACGAGAAAGAGGACATATGCGCATTTTGATCACGGGAGCCGCGGGATTTCTCGGCTCTCATTTATGTGACCGCCTGCTGGCGGAGGGGCACGAAGTCATCGGGCTCGATAATTTCATCACGGGCAACCCCGAGAATATCGCCCACCTGATGGGCAACCAGAAATTCTCCTTCTACAAGCACGATGTCTCGAACTACATCTTCGTGCGCGGCAAGGTGGACGCCGTTCTGCATTTCGCTTCGCCCGCCAGCCCCAATCCACAATCGCCCTCGGGCTACTTCAACCTGCCGATCCAGACCATGAAGGCGGGCGCGCTCGGCACGCACAACTGCCTGGGCGTGGCCCGCGCCCACAACGCGCGCTTCCTGCTGGCCTCCACCAGTGAGATCTATGGCGACCCCGCCGTCCACCCGCAAAACGAAAGCTATACAGGCAATGTGGACCCCGTGGGGACGCGTGCTGTCTATGACGAGGCCAAACGTTTCGCCGAATCTCTGACGATGGCCTATCACCGCGCCCACAACTTGGATACGCGCATCGTGCGCATCTTCAACACCTACGGTCCGCGCATGGACCTGGAAGATGGCCGCGCCCTGCCCAACCTGCTCAAGCAGGCCCTGCTCGGGCAGCCGCTCACCGTCTATGGCGAGGGCAAGCAGACCCGTTCCTTCTGTTACGTGGATGATCTGGTCGAGGGCATCGTCTGTCTGCTGTACTCGAACGAGCACATGCCCGTCAATATCGGCAACCCGCGTGAGATGAGCATCCTGCAATTTGCCGAGGCCATCAACCGCATCACGGGCAACCAGGCGGGCATCACTTATGTCCCCGATGCGCGCAGCGCCCGCGATCCGCAGCGCCGCCAACCTGACATCACCCGCGCCCGCGAGATCCTGCGCTGGGAGCCCGTTGTGGACCTGGATGAAGGCATCCGCCGCACCATCCCGTACTTCAGACAAAGGCTGGAAATTGCATGATCCTGACGAACCAAAAGGAGCGATCCCGTTTTCTGCGCTTTGCCGTGGTGGGAGCCTTCGGCGCGGTCGTAGACTTCGGGGTGATGAACCTGCTCACGCATTATCTCGACATGCCGCTGGTCATCGCAGGCACGATCTCCTTCACCTGCGCCGTGCTCAGCAACTTCACCTGGAACCGCTACTGGACCTATCCCGAATCGCGTTCACGTCCACTGATGCATCAACTGGGCATGTTCTTCCTGGTCAACACCGCGGGCGTGCTCATCCGCATCCCCATCCTGCACTTCGTCGAGCCGATCCTGCTGCGCTTCTTCGAAGATAGCGCCCACCTCAATCACCTCTCGGCCGATTTCCTGGCCCGCAACGGCACCCTGGCCCTGGCGGTGGGAATTGTAATGTTATGGAATTACTTCATCAATCGCCACTGGACGTATAATGATATCGAGTAAAAAAGATATCCATGGATAAACCTGCGCAAAAGATCATTCCGATATATACGTCCAAGGGCGACGTCGAGGCTTTCCTCTCGTACCCACACATCTTCAATCGCACAGGCGATTGGATCGGGTGGGTGACTCCCAAACGGGAGGTCTATTCCGTGTTGGGATATTACGTCGGATACCTCACCAACGATCCGCGCATCCTGCGGAAACGGGCCACCAGTACCCTCAAACCGCGCCTTACCCCGCCCCCGCCCCCCGAGCGGATTCGCTTGCCCGCCTCGGTCCCGCTGGCTCCCATGATGAGCGAGTTGACCTACAGCCTGGTGGACGTCCTCATGGAAGAAGCCGAGCGTTTGCACACCGTCGAGACAGGCGAATTTCGCGAAGACCTGGATTGATAATGCTCTCCATTTTCCACTTAGCCGCCGTCCTGGCGGCTTTCTGTCAAAGGTAAACAATGTCCCCCATTTTGGATCCCAAACCCGTCCGCGCCTCGCGCATCAGCATCGCCCAATTGATGCAGCCCGAACACGCCAACAATCTGGGCAACGTCCACGGCGGATGGATCATGAAACTGGTGGATGAGGCGGGCGCACTGGCCTGCATGCGTCACGCGGGCCGCCGCGTCGTGACCGTTGCCATCGACTCGATGGTCTTCCGCCAGCCCATCCGCATCGGCGACCTGGTCATTCTCAACGCCGAAGTGACCTACACGGGCCGTTCCAGCGTGGAGGCCGAAGTGCAGGTGGTGGCCGAGAATCCCGTCACGGGTGAACGGACACACACCAACACCGCATACCTCGTCTACGTCGGCCTGGACGACGCGGGCAACCCTACCTCCATTCCGCCCGTCCAGGCCGAGACCGAGGACGAAGCAAAGAAGCTCGATGAAGGCAGGGAACGCCAGAAGCGGCGCTTGCAAAACAAGTAAAAGTGGAAACAACCGCTCTCCCAGAGCGGTTTCTTTTCTCAGGAGGTTTCGATGGACAAGATCATCATCAAGGATCTGCTGGCTCGCGGCGTGATCGGCGTCAACGATTGGGAACGTAAGATCCGCCAGGATATTTTGATCAATATCGAGGTATTTACCGACACCCGCCGCGCCGCCGAGACGGACAGCATCGACGATTGCGTCAGCTATAGCGACCTCGCAAAAAAGGTATTGGCTCATGCGGAGAACACTGGGCGCTTCACTGTGGAGGCGTTGGCCAATGATCTGGCGAAGCTCTGTCTGGCCGAAAAGGGTGTCGAGCGCGTGACAGTCCGCGTGGAAAAGCCAGGCGCGGTCCGCTTCGCCAAGTCGGTGGGGGTGGAAATCGAACGCGGCCGCGAGGAATAAAAAAAACTTACGCACAGGACGTCCTGTGCGCAAGGAGTATAGGAGCCTGCATGAGGGTCAGGAGCAGGCCAAGGTCCAGAAGCTTTAAAGTCGCAGCGGACCCGATCCGCGGCTGATGTTATCCAGAAATTCCTGCCGCGTCGCCAGGTTGGCACGGAAGGCGCCGTGCATGGCGGAAGTCGTCATGCGCGCATCGTGTTTCCTCACGCCGCGCATCATCGAGCACAGGTGCATGGCCTCGATCACCACCGCCACGCCCTGCGGCTTGAGCAGGTCGCGCAGAAAATCGGCGATCTGGCGGGTCATACGCTCCTGCACTTGTAGGCGGCGGGCGTACATATCCACAATGCGGGGAATCTTGGAGAGTCCCAGAACCTTGCCCGCAGGGATGTAGGCCACGTGAGCGCGGCCGATGAAAGGCAGCATGTGGTGTTCGCACAGGCTGTAGAACTCAATGTCGCGCACAATCACCATCTCGTCATAACGGATCTCGAACAGCGCGCCATTGACGATGGCTTGTGGGTCCGTCTGGTAACCGCTCAGTAATTCGCCGAACATACGCGCCACACGGCGCGGCGTGGATTGTAACCCTTCGCGCTGGGTATCTTCCCCAAGCGCCTTTAATAATTGGGTCACCGCCTGTTGGGCGGCAGCCTCGTCGATGGCGCCAGGCATGGGCTTCTCGCCATCTAATTCATCGTCGAAATCTGTCATTCAGTGCTCCGAAAGAAATGGCCCAGCTCCCGCTGGGCCATAAGTGTTTGCAGGATCGGGGTTAGCCAACTTCAGGCTCGATCAAGCCATACGTCCCGTTACGGCGGCGATACAGTATGTTGATCTTATTGACATCGGCGTTGTAGAAGATGAAGAAGTTGTCGTGCCCGAGCAGGCGCATCTGTTCGACGGCTTCCTCCTCGTTCATGGGCAGAAGCATAAACTTCTTGCGGCGGGCAATCATCGGCACGAGTTCGCCCGTCTCGTCCATTGGCAGTTCGTCGGTGGCTACCACCTCGGCGGCGGAGCGACCATCGCCGCGCCCGCGAATGCGCTTGCCCTTGTAACGATCGATCTGCCGCTGCATCTTGTCGAGGGCGGCGTCGAAGGCCACGTGGGTCTCGTCGGCGCGCTCCTCGGTGCGCAGGATAAAGCCCCTGCCTCGCACAGTAATCTGCGCCACGTTGCGATCGGCAGCATTGCGGGCGGTCTTGATGTGGGAAAGCTCCACCCGAACTTCGTCGATCTCCTGGAGGTAGCGCTCGAGTTTTTCCGAGCGCGACGTGACGTACTCTTTGAGGCTGTCGTTCAGATGCAAGTTACGTGCCTGGACTTCCACTTTGTTGGACATGGGTCCTCCATAAAAAGGATGTGTAGGTCACGAACCGCTCACACGTGACGCAAGCCGTGCCGCGCCAGCGCGCGAGCGACTGTCAACGCATAAACCTGGGATGCTCCACCCTCCAGCAGAGCCTCCGCACCTGCAACCAGGGTGGATCCCGTTGTGGCGACATCGTCCATCAACAGGACGGTCTTCCCGCGAATTCGGGCAGGGTCCGCCCGAAAGACGCCGCGCACGTTCTCCCTGCGCTGTTCTCTGGTCAGCCCCACCTGGGAGTGAGTATTCTTCCAACGGACCAGGGCCCGGGGTGCGTACCCCAAGCCGAGCGCCAGGGACAACGGCTGGGCGATCAGCGCGACTTGATTATACCCGCGTTCCCTGCGGCGAGCCTGGCTGAGGGGGATGGGCACCACCACCTCAATCGGCCAACCCAATCCACGAACGAAATCGGTCATCTGGGCCGAAAGGGAATCACCCAGCCCCATATCACGGCGGTATTTCAGGTGGTGCAAGGCGCTGCGAATGGGATCATCGAAGATCAGCCAGGAACGCAGCGCGCGATATGGAGGCCGTTCTCGACGGCAGGCCTCGCACAATCCTTCCGTGGGTTGTGGGGTTCCGCAGGAATCACAAACGTTCCCATCGATGACGGGAACGTTCTTTTGACACTCATGGCACCAGCGCGATCCAGGCTTGCCGCATCCGCCGCAGACAGGAGGAAAGATCCAATCCAATGCGGCCCAAGTCAATCGGTATAGATTGTACGCCAAAGCAGAACCGCCCATACTGCCTCGCTTACCGATGATATTGTGACGCGGCGAGGGGGAAAGAACCTCCCCTGCCAAAACCTACTGAGTAAAAGTACCCAACGATTTCGAGATCTGGATGGCGGCAGGCGCCAACAGAATAATCATGATGGAGGGGAAGGTCAACAACGCCATTGGGATAATCATCTTGATTGGGGCCTTATGCGCCTCTTCTTCGGCACGCTGGCGGCGCTTGACACGCATCTGATCAGACTGGATGCGCAACACCTTGGCCAGGCTCACACCCAACATCTCGCTCTGAATAACAGCCGCGATGAAGCTCGTCATCTCGGAGATGCCGATACGGTCAGCCATATCACGCAGGGCATCACGACGAGGCTTACCCAACTGGATTTCGCGGATGGCGCGCATAAACGCCAGTGAAAGTTCGTTCTCCCATTTTTCGCTCACCTTGGACATGGCCGCATCAAAGCCCAAACCCGCCTCCACGCAAATGGTCAACAGGTCGAGCGCGTCTGGCATGGCCTTGCGGACGTTGTGCTGGCGGCGATTGATAACGCTCTGCAACCAGAGTTGCGGAAAGAAAAAACCAAGCACCAGGAACACGCCCACAAGTAGAAATACCTGCGATAACGGCCAGGGACTGGGAGCCAGGAAAGAGATCAACAGCATCAAGCCGCCAAACACGCCTGCCACCACAAAACGAGAAGCCAGGAAGGTGGCCGCGTCAATTTGACCAGGGTTGCCAGCTAGTTCCAGCTTGCGACTGGTATCCTGTAATGCCTTCTGCGGCGTGAAGCGTGCCGAAAACTCGCCCACACTTCTCATGAAAGGAACCAGAATACGTTCGCTGAATGGCTGGGAAAGTTCGATATCCTCTAAAGAGGTTAATTCGCCGCGCTGGCTGGCTTCGGCCAAGCGGTTCATCAATGGGTCATTTTCCTCCTGGGCATTGCGCGCATAACGCGTACCAATCACACCCAGGACCACTGCACCACCAATCAATATCAAAGCCACGAGTCCCCATAGCAGGATGTTTATATTCATGCTACACCTCGATATCCGCGATCTTCATCATAATGGCATAACCAAGCACGATTAAGAACACTACGGACACAATCACGCCAATCACACAGCCCATGCCGCCACCCTGCAGTGACATCAGATAACCAGGATTGATAAACCAAAGGATTAGGCTCAGGAAGACGGGGATCAGCGACAGGACCGTCCCCGAGGTGCGGACCTGGGCCGTCAGGGTCTGGATATCGCCCTTGATGCGGATGCGCTCGCGAATAGTGAAGGAAATCGTATCCAAAATCTCGGACAGGTTACCACCCACCTCGCGCTGCACGTTGATGGCTGTCACCATGAAGTCCAGGTCCTGGCTGGGGATGCGGCGCAGGAGATTGTCCAGTGACACTTCCATCGGAATACCCAGTTGCATTTCCTGCACTACACGACGAAATTCGTCGCAGATTGGGGCGGGCATTTCCTTACTGACCGCCTCCATAGCCTGCATGGTGGAATAACCAGCACGCAGGCCATTTACCATCAAGTTGATCATGTCGGGAAGCTGCTCATTAAAGCGCTTGAGACGGCGGCTCTTCTGTCGGTTGATATACATGCGCGGGAAGAAGAACCCAGCCACCGCACCGATTAGGAAGGAAATAGGCTGCTGACTGCCCAACAACCAGGCGATTGCTCCTGTGCCGATGATCGAAATGACAATCAGGGCAAAATACTCCGCCACCTTCAGCCTGACATCCGCTCGCGCTAATTCGCGAGCGATGTTATCGCCAAAGGAGGTCCGCTCGACCCGCCGCGTGACCCATTCGGTCAACGGCGAGGCGCCCCTCCCATAATTCTCCTCGACGTGCTTTCCCTTGTCATCACCCAGATATTGACCCAGGCGCTGATCGAGCATGGTCCGCTCGCTGGAAACAGAAACCACCAGCCCGATCGAGAGAATAACGATCAGGAGGATACCGCCGATGATGATAATCCAGTTGATAAGTGGCATGGCTCGTCAGGGTTAGTAGCGGCGACGTTCTCCGATACCGAAAATAGATGGGGGCAGATGAATGCCAGAACCTTCGATCTTATCCATGAACTTGGGCCGCAAGCCGGTCGGGCGCAGGCGCCCAACCACGCGGCCGTCTTCGATGCCTGTCTGCTCGAAAACAAACAAATCTGTGAGCGTGATGACCTCGCCTTCCATGCCGCTGACCTCAGTGATATAGGTTACCTTACGTGTACCATCGCGCATACGGGACTGGTGCACGATCAGGTCAATGGCGGAGGAAATCTGTTCACGAATGGCGCGGGATGGCAGATCCATGCCCGCCATCAAGGTCATCGTTTCAAGACGAGAAAGGGTATCGCGCGGACCGTTCGAGTGCAACGTGGTCATGGAACCGTCATGGCCCGTGTTCATGGCCTGCAACATGTCCAACGCTGCCTCATCGCGAATTTCTCCCACGATGACGCGGTCAGGACGCATACGAAGGGAGTTGATCACCAATTGTCGGATGGTGATTTCGCCGCGATTTTCAATATTCGGAGGGCGAGACTCCAGCGTAACTACATGCTCCTGGCGCAATTGCAATTCCGCCGCGTTTTCGATGGTCACGATACGCTCGTCCGCGGGAATGAAACTGGACAGAATGTTCAGCAGAGTTGTCTTACCAGAGCCAGTACCACCCGAAATAACCACGTTCAGGCGGGATTCTACGCAAGCTTTCAAGAACTGAAGCGACTCTGGCGTGATGGAGCCAAATTGCACCAATTGGTCGACCGTGATCGGGTTGCGCGAAAATTTACGGATGGTCAGCGCAGGGCCAACCAGCGAGATCGGGGGAATGACCGCATTGACGCGGGAGCCATCTGGCAGACGGGCATCCACGTATGGGCTGGCTTCATCGATACGACGGCCAAGTGGAGCTACGATGCGGTCGATGATGCGCAATACATGGTCGTTGTTCTCGAAGGTCACAGGGACGCGATGGATCTTGCCTTTGCGTTCGATGTAGATGTTCTTTGCCCCATTGACCATGATTTCTGTGATGGTCTCGTCCTCCAGCAACGGCTGAAGCGGGCCAAAACCAAGGATTTCCGCAGCAATCTGCTCGAACAATCGCGCCCGCTCAGGGCGCGAAAGAACGATATTCTCCTCGGTGAGGATTTGCTCGAAAAGGTCCTGAATCGTCTTACGGACATCATCCGTTTTGGAGATGTCCATCGACGGGTCGAGTTCCGCCAGGAGTTTATTCTGGACCCGAGTCTTCAGGTCAAAGTAGGACCCAGCCTGAGGCGAAGTAATCGGCGCACTGACCCGCCGCGCCTGCATCGACGAAAGGCGCGAACTGTCGCCAGAACCAGACTGGCCGCCACTACCGCCTTGGCCAGGCGTTTTCCCCTGTCCACCTTGTCCTTGCTCAATACGTTTAAGAAGCGACATGCTTCACTCCTTACCGCCTACCACTAGTGGAATTCTCTTCTTCGGCTTCGAGAGCTGCGATTCGCCCGCGGACGGCTTCCGCTAAGGCATACACACCGCGGCCGACGAGTTGATTCTTGTTATCGACCATGAACGGGATACCGCGATTGACCGCGTTGATCACGATGCGTTCGTCCAGCGGGACGACCGCCGCCACATCCTGCTTCAGGTTTTTGCCTACCCGTTCCGGGGTAATGGCGATGCGCTTGTCGAAACGATTCATCGCCAGCACAACATGGTCCTTCTGGACGCCAAGCGTGTGGAGAAGATCCAAAGAAAGGCTGACGTTTTTAATGGTGGGGATTTCTTGTGTTGTGACCACAACTACCACGTCGCTATTATCGATGGTCGTCAAAGTTACGTCAGTCAATGTGGAACTGGTATCCACTACCACGTAAGCATACAACTGTTTAAGCAGATGAATCACCCGCCCAAACTGCTCCGCCGACACCTTTTCCGCATACTCAGGCTTGGACGGGGCAGCCAGTACATGGATGCCAGACGCCTGGTGTTTGATCATGATCTCTTCGATGATCTCAGAGTCGAGTTCCTCGATGCGGGGAGCAATTTCGATGATGGTGTTCTTGCCCTGCTCATTGATGAAGACTGCCACATCGCCAAACTGGAGGTTTCCATCGACCAGGACGACGCGTGTGTCTTCATTATGAAGGGCGATTGCCAGGTTAACGGCCAAAGTGGTAGTCCCCACGCCACCCTTCGGGCTGTACACCGTCACCACCTTGCCCTGTAACAGACCGGGCAGGGTCGGGACAGAGGTCGGCAGGCCAGCCATGGGTGTCGAACCACGCCCCTGCACATTCTTCGAACGTTCGATGCGAGCCATTTCGCTCGCGCGGCGGATGGCAGAGATCAGTTCGTCGCCCATCGGCGGCTTGGGCAGGAAATCCCGAGCACCCGCCAGCATGGCGCGGCGCATATAATTCTGATCGTTCTGCACCGAAAGGATGACCACCTGGATATGCGGCGATTTACGGCGAATATTCTCGGTAGCCGTAATGCCATCAATATCCGGCATGTTGATGTCCATCAGAACTACGTCCGGGTCCAACTCTTGTGCAAGTTGGATGCCTTCCTTCCCCGAACGAGCCGCCCCCACCACCTCCACATCGGGCTCGAACTGGAGCAATTTTCGGACATTCTCCCGGGTTTCTGCAATATCGTCTACGATCAGTACCCGGATCTTATCGGCTGGCATACATTACCTCTGAATCGATTTTATGTACTAGTCTCATCTAACTACTGTTGAGTCTGAGGTATATCGTTCGGCAGGACCGGGGCAACCAACACATCAATGCGAGGCTGCGTAGAATTCGGAAGCTTAGCCGGCATGGGAATGTTGTACTGGCTGAGCAGGAACTGGAGCGTAGCGCCCTCCGTAGCCTGCCTGGATTGGTCGTTGGGGTTACGCAGCGAAAGCTGCAGAATGGTATTTGTATAGGTCAGATAGGTCAGCGTGATTGCATCCTGAGGCGTGACGATCAGGGTCACTACGTCAGGTGCGACCGTAGTCTGCGCTTGCTGCTGCTGTTGTTGATTTTGGTCCGGGGTCGAGGAAGTCGCACCCAAGGGGAAATTACCCACTTTGAGGACGATCACATCCTGCAAAAGCACCTGACAAGCAGGACGTGGGCGCTGACTCTCAGCAGGCATAATATAAAATGGTTGCTGCACAGAGGGGTCAAGCTCAAGCCTACCCTGCGGACCCGTGACAGCGACAGTGCCAGCGCTGAGGGAGATGACTGGCAATTTATCTGGCATAGTCCCCGGGCCCTGCAGCAAGCCCGCCGTATTGGGCAGGATCGACTGGAAGGTCGGGTCAACATCCACAAAGAGGAAGCAGGCATTTACATTAACGTGAGCGCCATCCGCCACACCATATCCAGCCAGCGTCAAACGGTTGGCAGGGATTGAGATGGCCGTCATGCCAGGCGGCACCAGGGAGGCCCAAGTGGGCCCTGCAATCGAAACCGCTTCCGACTTATTGACAACCATGGATTCGGTAATGATGACGCCCTGGTCCAGAGGGAAGCGGGCCACCTTGTTGGTGGTCAACTGCGCTAATTCATCCTTTGTGTACATGACCGTGATGACCTGGTCCTGGGGGATGGAAATGGTCATCAACATGTCCGCAGTGATGTCCCCACCTTGCGGAATATTCTGCTTGGCTGCATAAATCTCGACCAAGGAGGTCTGCTGCTGATTATTATTCTGCGTGGACAAAACTTGCGATAAGAAAAAAGCACCCAAACCCAAGGCCACGATCAAAATCAACAGCACAAATATCCAAACTCGCGCTCTACGCATAGAAGTTCTCCTCTCTTTGCCACCTGCTGCAAAGAATTTATATCATTGGTATTATACAGGAAAAATAACAATTTCATGTTGGTAAAAAAGTAGGACTCTGGTGCTCAGAGTCCTACTTTTTTC
Source organism: uncultured Anaerolineales bacterium (assembly GCA_937928015.1). Classification (GTDB taxonomy): domain Bacteria; phylum Chloroflexota; class Anaerolineae; order Anaerolineales; family Villigracilaceae; genus JACPVF01. The sequence goes on from CALFXA010000109.1 coordinate 22,618, forward strand.
GAGATGTAATCAGGCTTAGACGGTGCCGAGGCTGGAGTTGATCGTGCTGAAAACGTTACCGATGATCGGGCCGAGGATCATGAGAGCCGCAATAACAACGATGGCGACCAGAACGAGGATCAACGCGTACTCAACCAGGCCTTGGCCCTTTTCCTTGGGAGCGAACAACATGGGAATTTACCTCCGGGATTTGATTTATAGAGAATACTCTCTTAATTCGTATTATAAACAAGGGAGGATAAATTACAAGCGGCAGAGAGTTAAATATCTTACAATTACGTTAGAAAAAAATGTTTTCAACGAATTTGCAATAAAAAGGCCCGGTTTCTCGAGTTGAGGGTTACACAGTGCTAAGACTCGAATTAAGTTGACTGAACACATTACCAATGATCGGACCCAGGATCATGAGTGTCGTAATAACCACAAGGGTTACCAAAACAAGAACAAATGCGTATTCAACCAGGCCCTGGCCTTTTTCCCTGAGGAAAAACAACATTTCACTCACCTCCTTTCCAAGCAGGATAAATACGTTGAACCTTTCATTTTTGTAAGGCTATTGTAATTAAAAAGAATGACCCCGTCAATCAATATTGACGGGGTCACACCTTCTTACAAACCGTTGAAATTACACGGTGCCGAGGCTGGAGTTGATGGTGCTGAACACATTGCCGATGATCGGGCCGAGGATCATGAGGGCCGCGATAACAACGATGGCAACCAAAACAAGAATCAGCGCATACTCAACCAGGCCCTGGCCTTTTTCCTTGGGGGCGAATAACATGGTGTTTTTTCTCCTTTCTTTAGATTCTCTCGGAGGCCGTCCGTAGAGTTATCCTTATTATATCCAGACCATTTGGGAAGGCAAGGAAATCAAGGGGCATTTGCTATCAAATATGTTAGTCTGACAAAAATGAAATTAACTGCTGGCGGGGACGCTAAAAGCGATACGGGTCCCTTTTCCAACGGCGCTATCCACTTCAAAAGTTCCACCGAGCATTTCGGCACGTTCACGGATAAGCTTGAGACCGAGGCTGGCACCTTCTTCGAGTAAGGAAGTGTCAAATCCCTTACCATTATCATCTACACTAACGCGCAGAGCTTCGTTGCCCACATCTAACTGAACCTTGATTGAAGTGGCCTGGCTATGGCGCGCCGCATTTCCCAATAATTCCTGGATGGCGCGGAACATCATAACCTCGATATACGGCTCCAGGCGGCGCTCATTACCTGTCACCTGGAGGTTCACGTCCAGGGAAGTTTGCTCCTTAAAGGCGTCAACATATTTTCGGATGGTCGGAACCAGGCCAAGGTCATCGAGCATCATGGGGCGGAGCTCAAAGATGAAATTACGAACCTTCTGGAAGGTTCCCATGGCGGCCATCTTGAGGCTCCCCAACTCGTCCTTCGCCTGGGCGGGATCAGCGTCCAACAGGCGCATGGCAATCTCAGTTTGGAGGATGAAATTGGACAGGGCCTGAGCGGGGCCATCGTGCATTTGACGCGAAAGGCGCTGACGCTCTGCCTCTTGCGCCTTGACGATCATCTCGATGCCCTCCATTGGGCTTTTTCCAGTCCCGGAGGCTGTCGAGGATACGGGACCAGACTGCCCCGCGAATTCCAACAATGCCTTGTATTTTTCGAGGTGCTGTTTGTCGTTCTGGAGCTTATCGAGCTGACCCCGCATCACAAACAGGCGTTGCTGCGCATCCAGGGCCGAGTCGTAGGCCATGCGGATTTCTTCAGGTGAGACCTGAATGCTTTGTTTCTGGATCTGTTGCAGGTGCGAGGTGATGGCTGCATTCCGCTGGGTTAACTTCGCCAGTTCCCCCTGGCTTTGCTCGATCATTAATGTGACCTCGCGCAGGGAACGCTGCGTGTCTTCCAGTTCGGCTTGCACATTGAAACCGCTTTGGGCGGTGGTATCTTCCAATTCTTCCAGAGACATCGACCTTACTCCTCAATTCCAAATTTCGCGTCCTTCAGGGTAACCCAGCCGCGCTTGAGAGCATAGACGACGGCCTGCGTGCGATCCTCCACGCCAAATTTTCGCAGGATGGCAGTCACGTGATTCTTGACCGTCTGATGACTGATTCCCAGCAGGCTGGCGATCTCCTTGTTGCTCAAGCCGCGTACCACACAGGCCAGCACTTCCATTTCGCGTTCGGACAGCGGATGGAACGGACTGCCCGGTTCGCTGTACGAGCGGCGCGCGCCTTCCATCTGGTCCTCGACCCATTGTTCCAACTCGCGGCGGTTGAAGACCTTCTCGCCGACCACGAACTTACCCTCTGCCACCTCGCGGATGATGCGCGGCAGACTCTGGGGCTGGAGGTCCTTGGAACAATAGGCGGCAGCGCCCGCCAACACAGCATGGATGGCCTGCTCGACGTCGTCGTACCCGGTCATCAGGAAGACACGAGTAGGCAGTTTATCCTGGGTAACCTGGTGCGTGATTTGCTGCCCATTCATACCGGGTAGGTTCACATCCAAAACGGCCACGGCAGGGCGCAAGGAACGGATCAGGTTCAAGCCTTCTTCACCGTTGGCGGTCTGCCCTACCACATTCATATCAGGTTCGAGCGACAACGCATCCACAACGCCCTGACGAAACAGCGGATGGTCATCGACAACGATCAGTGTTATCTGTTTCATGTATCCCGTCCGAGTCGGATTTTTCTGCAATGGACATTTTAACCCATTAAGGTGCATTCCAGCGGTAAATTGTCATGCTAATGCCATCTATTTCATATGCGATGACGCCATTTGCCACAAAAACCACTTCTTTTCCCTGAATCATCTGGGGGTAGAGATCGGGGAAGGCAATCAGATAATCGGCGCCTTGGGTATCGAGATAGGCCGCCAAGCGGTCCTCGTCGCGGATGAAGGGAATCACCTCAGGCGAGACCAGCCCTGCCAGGTCGATCAAGGCATGGTTGTCGAAGTAGCCTAGCGCACCAATATCGTGGACCGCCAAGAGGGCATCGGGCGGGAGGTTGGCGGCAGCCCACTTTGCAGTGGCCACCATTTCGCCTTCGATGAAGGCCACATCTCTTGCATAAGAGCGCGCTCCCAGGGCAATAAACAAGAGTGTGACCATTGCCAGGCTCATCCGCCAAAACGTGTCGGCGATCCAGTGATAGCGGCCAAAGGTCCTGGAGGAGGAGAATTCCACGACGGCCAGCAGACCCAGCAAGAAGAAGATGGGCATGGCGGGCATAATGTAGCGTCCGTGCTGATAAACGGGCAGGCGCATCAAGTACAACCCCATGTATCCCAGCGACCAGGCCAGCGCGGACAGGCTGCCCCAGTCCCATTTTCGGAAGGAGCGCGCCGCCCACACCAGCACACCAGGAATCAATAGGAAGGAGGGTCCAACCAGCAACTGGAGCGACAGTTCTTTCAGGCGCGAGAGGATCGGAAGAGTCTGCCAGACAGCATATTCAGCCTGTTTGGCGTAGAAAGTGTTCGGCATGGGTGTGCCGCCGATGAGCAGGTTGAAGAAAAGATAGAACACGAACAAAACGCCAAAGCCGATGAAATACTTGACCAACCCACTCAGGCGGGAGTGCATATCCTTTTCGGTCAGGAGGATTGTCAGCACGGCTGGGCCGAGCAGGGTTAGGCCATCGGGGCGGACCCAGACAGAGAGGCCTGTCAGCAGGCCGAGGGTCAGGTAGCGGCGGGAGCCTGTCATCAAAGCAACCAGGATGACGGTCGCCAGCAATCCATGAAGCAGGGTCTCCATCCCAGACATGGCCGCCCAAAGCAGATGCCATTCCACCGCCATGAAGATTCCC
>CALFXA010000110.1 GCA_937928015.1 uncultured Anaerolineales bacterium
GCGCCCAATCCCAGCCCGACCTGAAGAGTCAGGTTGGTCAGGGCGGAGAAGACCTCATTGTCGCGGAACAGGTTGAAGGTCTCGTTGCTGAAGGTGGAGAAGGTGGTGAATCCACCCAGCACGCCGACGAAGACCAGCGCGCGCGTCTCGGGCGTGAACACACCGCGCACGTCCGCCAGTTGTGAGAGGAAGCCGATCACGAGACATCCCAGCAGGTTGACGGCCAACGTCCCGAACGGGAATCCCGCGCTGGCTGTGACCTGCTGCACCCATCCGCTGACCCAATATCGCAGAATCGATCCGACGAACCCGCCGACCCCCACCAGAAGCGCCTTGTTCACCGTTAATTGACGAAGAGCGACAATACCATCGAGAGCAAAACGAGCAGGGAGACGACCGCAAATACGATCTGGGCGGTGCTGATCTTGGGTTTGGTGGACTTGCTTTTTGTCATTCTAGGAACCTTTCTGGTGTTTTCTAAACGCGTCCCCCAACACGCGCTCCAATTCTTCGAGAGTCACGGGCTTGGTCACGTACCCGTCCGCGCCGATGGCCATGGCCCGGTCGACGGTGACGTCGGCAGCCTCGGACGAAAGCATGACCACAGGGAGGCCCTTCCAGGCCGGGTTGCGGCGTACGAACTCCAGCATGTCGAGGCCTGTCACCTCGGGCATGTTGATGTCCAGGATCAGAGCGTCGGGTTTGCGGCCCGAAAGCAGGGTGCGTGCCGCCGAGCGCGCGTTCAGGAACGAGACCGATTGGCAATCGAGCAGCTTCAACATCAGCCCGACTGCCCGCGCCATTTCCTCGTCGTCATCCACGATCCAGACTTGTTTCATTCCAGGTTTGCCTTTACGCTTTCAGCGGCAGTCAGGTTCATGCCAGGCACCGCTGCCAATTCTTCGATGCTTGCGCCTCTAATCTTATCCACAGAACCGAAATGTTTCAAGAGTGCCTTGCGACGTGCGGGACCGATACTGGGAATCGAATCCAGGATCGAGGCCATGCCCTGCTTCGAGCGGCGGGCGCGGTGGGCGGTGATGCCGAAGCGATGCGCCTCGTCGCGGATGCGCTGTACGAGGTAGAGTCCCTGCGAATGGCGCGGCAGCATCAGCGAGTTCGAGCGGTGCGGGAAGAAGATTTCCTCCTCCTGCTTGGCCAGTCCCACGACGGGGACCTTGTCGGCCAGTCCGAAATTTTCCAACACCTTGACGGCCCGCCCAAGCTGGCCCTTACCGCCGTCGATGATGACCAGGTCGGGCAGGAAGGAGAACGAGGCGTCGGGTTTCTTGGACCCCGGGGTTGGATTCCCGCTGAGCGTAGTCGAAGCGTGTTGGCCGCCCTGCCAGCGGCGGAAGCGGCGGGTCAGCATCTCTTCCATCGAGGCGAAATCGTCGGGCGCGCCGATGCTGGTGCTGTCGATGTTGAATTTGCGGTACAGTTTCTTGTCGGGCACGCCCTGGGTGAAGACCACCATCGAGCCGACCGTGGCTACGCCCTGCGTATGCGACACATCGTAGCACTCGATGCGGTTGGGCGGCGTGGACAGGTTCAGCGCGGATTGCAATTCGGCCAGCGCGGTCTCCTGCTTGTGGGCGTCGGCTTCCCATTGGGCGCGCAGGGCAGAAAGGGTCTCGGTGGCGTTCTCCGCCGCCATCTTGACCAACTCCTGTGGCTGGCCTTCCTTGGGGACGAAGAATTCCATCTTCCTGCCGCCGCGCTTCGACCTGAGCCACTCACCGATGATCTTGGTTTCTTCGATCTCCTGGGGCAGCATCACCTGTTCGGGGACGCTGGCCGCCTCGGTGTAGAACTGCTTGATGAACTCGGACATGACCTCGTTGTCGGCGCTGTCCTCGGTGCCTTCCAGGATGAAATATTCGCGTCCGATCAATTTGCCGTTGCGGATGAAGAAAATCTGCACGCAGGCTTCGCCATTGTTGCGCGCCATGGCCAGCACGTCCGAGTCCTTGTAGTCGCTGGCGAAGACGATTTTCTGCCGCTCGATGATGGATTGGATGGCCTTGATCTGGTCGCGCACGGCGGCGGCCTTTTCGAAGCGCAATTCCTCGGCGGCCTTCTCCATGTCGCTTTGCAGGCGGACCACGATCTCGTCGCTATGTCCGCTCAGGAAATCCATCAGGTCCGAGATCATCTGTCGGTACTGGGCCTGGTCCACCGCGCCGATGCAGGGCGCATTGCACAACTTGATGTCGTAATACAGACAGGCGCGCTTATCAAGGCCCGTAATCTCACGGTCACAGGTCAGGTAGGGGAAGACCTTGCGCAGCACGTCCAAGGTCTGGTACACGGCCCAGGCCGAGGTGTACGGACCGAAGTAACGTGAGCCGTCTTTCTCGTCCATCTGGCGCGTGACCGTGACGTGCGGAAAATCTTCATTCCAGTGGATCTTGATGTACGGGTAGCGCTTGTCATCCTTGAGGCGGATGTTGTACTTCGGGCGATGTTTCTTGATCAGGTTCATCTCGAGGATTAGCGCCTCGAGTTCTGAGCCGACGACGATCCACTCGATGTGGGCGATGTCGCGCACCAGGCGGCGGGTTTTGTTATCGTGGCTGGCGTCCGCGTGGAAATAGGACCGCACGCGGTTCTTCAGGCTGATGGCCTTGCCGACGTAGATGATCGTTCCTTCGGCGTTCTTCATCAGGTAGCAGCCCGGTTTGGCGGGCAGGGTCTTGAGGATGCCCTGGATGTGCTCGGAGATTTCCATATAGATGGGTATTTTACCCGATGCGATCCGTCCCCCAAGTTTCCTGTTGACTTTGTCCCTATTGAGGCTACAATTTCAGTATCAACTTATTCAAGGAGAATGTCATGTCTGACCTTTCCAATGCCCCCATTATGTCGGGCGGCCCCGAGCCCTTTTACAAGGTCTGGATCAAGGCCCTGACCAGACCCAACGAGCAGACCTTTGCCGAGTTGGCTGCTTCGCCCAGCGCCAAGGCCACCACAGGCTATTTGTGGTATTTCATCGCCGCCCTGGTGCAATTCTTCTTCGCCTCCCTGATCCAGAACGCGGCCATGCAGCAGATGATGCAGCAGTTCAGCGGGGAGTACAGCCAGTTCTCGAGCGGTGGCGGATTCTTCTCGAATCTGATCACGGCTGTCTGCGGCGCGCCCATTGCGGCGGGTGTGGGCACCCTGATGTTTGCGCTGATGGTGGCGGTCGTGCAGTGGGTCGCCAAGATGTTCGGCGGGCGCGGCACAAATGACCAGATGGTCTATGCCATGTCGGCCATTCTTTCACCGATTCTGCTGGTCGGTGCCATCCTGACCCTGTTTTCGGCCATCCCGTTTGTGGGGTTGTGCTTCGGTATCGTCAGCCTGCTGATCAGCCTGTACGGCCTGGTACTCGAAGTCATGGCAGTCAAGGGTGTCAATCAGTTCGGCTGGGGCGCTGCCCTCGGGTCGCTGTTCATCCCGCTGCTGACCATTCTCTTCGTGTGCGGCTGTTTGGTGATCGGCTCGCTGATGTTGATGGGTCCAGTCATCGGTGACGTATTCAGTGGCATTAACCAGAGTCTGCAAAATGTTCCGTAATGCCTAAATCAAAAAAAGCCTCCCGTTCATCGGGAGGCTTTTTTTGATTCTATCCACCGTCATAATTTTCGGGGGTGGCGGGCACGGCCTGAGGGGTGGGGCCCGGCGGCATGACCTGTCCCTGCCCAAGCAGGATCAGAATGTCGGCCATGTAATAGGCATGTTGATAGGCCGTCTTCACACCGCCCTCGCCTGGGATTGGGTTGATCTGTTCGTCGCCGTTCAAGTCCACGCCGTTGACGATCTGGTCGGCCAGCCCCACCGCTTGGACGATGATCCCGCGCATATTCCCGTCGAACGGGCTGGCCAGGATGTTCAGAGCCAGGTCGCGCAATTGCACGCTCCAATCTTCCACATTGGTGATGCAGGCTTCCACGTGTCCGCCGTGCAGGATGACCGAGGCGGGCGCATCGCCCGTGGTCATGGCATAGGTGGTATGCGAGTAGACGCCGCCCGTGTAGCCCGGGCTTTCCCCGTTGAGCAGCAGGCCGTAGCCGTCGCCCGTGTCAGTTACTTCGCCGTCATGGTCCAGGTCACCATATTGAGCCGACTGCTTGCCCACGATCAAGTTGACCACCGCCTCGGCGTTCTTGCGCGCGGCGGCTTCATCGCCCGCCTCGTAACTGGTCAGCATGGCGTTGGCCGCCTGGTCCACCAGGGTCGCATCCGTCCACAGGCCGTGCATCAAGCCGACCTGATTCGGCGTATCGGAGATCGACACCAGCAGGTGACGGACATGCATCAGCGAGTCGCTGGGCACGCCCGAGGAAAACGCCACCTCGCTGGACGGGTTCGGGCTGGGGTCGGGATTCGGTTCGAGGGTGATCTCCATGCGGTCGTAGCGCCCCAGCAGGTTGCGGCTCTGTTCGTCCACGAACTGAAGCGAGCCGTTTCCGCTGGCATCCAAATTCAGGATGCCCAGACTGCGGCGCGTCTCTCCGCCCGTGCCCACCAGCCAGACCTCATATTGCTTTCCCTCGGGCGCGGCGGGCATGCCTTTGGCCGAGACCAGCACGCCGTCGACGTGGGACGCCACATCCTGGAAGCGCACCAGGCCAACGTCCGCCACCGCCTGTGTGGGACCGGCGGCTGGTTCCGTCATGGAATGCGGAGTCGCGGCGGGCGGCGTGAGACCCTGACCGAGGGTGGCGGTGGCCGTCGAGACGGGGGCAGGCGCGGGTGCAGGTTTCAGGAGCAGGAATCCAGCCAGGGCCGCGACGGCCAGTCCCGCGGCGCCGATCCAGATCCACGGCTTGGGCTTGCGGGCGGAGCCATCCGCTTTGGGCGGCAGCAGGGTGGGAGCGTCGGCGCGTTCGTGCAGGGCGGCCTCGAAGGCGTGCGCCAGTTCGAGCGGGGTCTGGAAGCGGTCTTCGGGTCGCTTGGCCAGGGCACGGTCGATGACGGCCTGAATGGCGGGGGCCAGCCCGGGGATGGGGGCGGGCGGCTCGCTGATGTGTTTGAGCAGAACGCCCATGGTGCTGTCGGCTTCGAAGGGCACGCGCCCCGCGAGGACCTCGTACAGTACGATGCCGAGTGAGTAAATGTCGGTGCGGGCGTCGGTGCGCTCGCCGCGTGCCTGCTCGGGACTCATGTAGGCGGGCGTGCCCGCGATTTGTCCCGTGGCAGTCTGTGAGGCAGAGTTGAGGTACCGCACCAGGCCGAAGTCGGTCAACACAGGCTGGATGTCGGGCGGGAGCAGCTGGCCCTTCTCGACGGGCGCGCTGCGCGAATTGAGCAGGATGTTGCCTGGCTTGACGTCGCGGTGAATCACGCCGCTCTCGTGCGCGTATTGCAGGGCCTCGGCCAGGCTGGTGAGCAGGCGGGCCGCGAGGGGATATTCGAGTCGCAGGTTGTTCTCGTGCAGGGAACGCAGGTAAGTGGAAAGCGCGAGACCAGGCACATACTCCATGACGAGATACGGCTGGCCCTGAATCGAGTCGAAGTCAAAGACCTGGACGATGTTGGGATGACGCAGGTTCGCTACGACCCGCGCCTCGCGCTGGAAGCGCTCCAGCAGTTCGGGATCATCCTGGTATTGATTGCGTAATAACTTGACGGCCACGGATCGCTGCAAAGTGGTGTGCGTGCCGAGATAAACCTCAGCCATGCCCCCGCGGGCCAGCAGAAGTTCGATGCGTACCTTTCCCAGCGTCTTGCCAATCCAATCGGACATATCCTCTCTGATTATACTGGAAGTCCAAACCTTACACACTCACACGAAAGGGGCAAATTAAGTACTAGCCAGTATAATGGGCAGCCTGAGGTGAAACCTTGCAACGATCCATCGAAATTCAACTGGGCGGGGCCCTTCGTGCACGCGGACTAAAACTGGCGACAGCCGAATCCTGCACGGGCGGGCTGATCGCCGACCGCCTCACCGATGTGCCAGGCTCATCGGATTATTTTCTGGGCGGCATTGTGGCCTATGCCTATGAGGCCAAGGTGGCTCTGCTGGATGTATCGTGGGATACGCTGCGCGCGTTTGGAGCGGTCAGCCGCGAGGTGGTGTTGGAGATGGCGCGCGGCGCGCAGAAGTCTCTCGGTGCGGACCTGGCCGTCAGCGTGAGCGGCATCGCTGGACCCGGCGGCGGGCTGCCCGATAAACCTGTCGGCACCACCTGGCTGGGACTTGCCACCCCCGACGGGGAGTGGGTCCGCCAGTTTGTCTGGGACCGCGACCGCCGCGGCAACAAGGAACTCTCCGCCGAAGCCGCGCTTCAATTTGTGCTGGATTATCTGGATGGAAAGCTGAATCGTGAATTGGAGGAAAGGGAATGAGAAAAGGAATTGTATTTCTTTTATTATTTGGTGCTTTGCTCAGTGCATGTGCCATCTCCACGGAGCAAGAAAGCAAAATTCCTACGTCTATGTCTCAAAACAATCTGGAAGTGACTGCCGTAACTTCAACTGCAGAAGTCCTTGTGACTGAGGTACCCACTGAAACACAAGTTGCAGAAGATTGTATGGAAAGTGCTACTACACAGTTCGCAATGGGAGAATGTGCAGCGCAAAAAGCTCAAGCTTCTCAACAGATGTTGACGCAGCTTATCGAAGAGTTGCAGTTGAAATATGCTGATACAGACATGGGGCGCAATCTTGCAGAAATTCAAAAGGATTGGGAGGCGCTCAGGCAAAAGGATTGCCAGTGGCAAAGTTTCTTTTTTAAGGGCGGTTCTATTGCGCCCATGCGATACGCCATGTGTGTAAATGGATACAATGCCAGTAGAATTAGCGAGTTAAAAATCTTTCTTTGTGAAGGCGCTGGCATGACTGGCCCATGTGAAGAATCCAAAAAATACGATAATCCCAGTCAGGGTGTTTCGGAGCAGCCATGAAAATCGTCGTCATCATCTCTGCCAACGCCGAGTGGCGCGTGGTCAAAGAACTATATCCCAACCTTGACTTGCAGCGCTCGCCCTTTGGCGAATACGCCGACCTGGAACTTGGTTCCCAGCTCGTGACTCTTTTCCACGGCGGCTGGGGCAAGATCAGCGCGGCGGCCACGGCGCAATACATCATCGATCACTTCCAGCCCGACCTACTGGTCAACCTGGGCACCTGTGGCGGGTTCGCGGGCCGCATCGAGACGGGTGCGGTCATCCTCGTGGAGCGGACCCTGGTCTACGACATCATCGAGCAGATGGGCGACGGGGCCGAGGCCATCGCGCATTACACGACGGACATTGATCTCTCGTGGATGGACGGTGGACCGAAGACCGTGGACGGTCCATCGTCCACCGTCCACGGTCTGTTAGTCTCCGCCGATCGCGACATTGTCGTCGAAGACATCCCGATGCTGATCGAAAAATACGGCGCCGTCGCCGCGGACTGGGAGTCGGGGGCCATTGCCTGGGTGGCAAAACAAAACGGCACGCGCCTGCTTATTCTGCGTGCCGTCAGTGACCTGGTGGGCGGGGGCGGGGGCGAGGCCTATGGCAACCTCGAATTGTTCCATCAGCGTACCAAGATCGTGATGAAGGATTTGTTCGAGCAATTGCCCGATTGGTTGTGATTTATGGGTAGGGGCGAGCGGCCGCTCGCCCCTACTACATATTATTGTGCAGGATTAACTACCCGCCCCATGAATAGGATCTGTCCCGTTTGCAGGTCGCGGATGATGTAGATGAACGGGCGATCCACGGTCAGGTTCACGTCAGCCATGCGCGCCATAGCCAGCTCCATGATAACGGCGGTGGCGGCGGCAGCTTCGGTGCCTTTCTCGTCCACGGCCACGTAGGCTTTGTGGACCACTGCGCCGATGTACAGGTCCTTGTCCCCTGTCATGCCTGAGAAGTCGGCCAGGTCGGGGTCGAAGGCGTCGGTCATGCCGAGGGCGGAGAGTCGGTCGGCCAGCATGAAGTTGCTTTCCATCTTGAATTTGGGAAGACTCAATGCCACGTTCTTTGTCGTGAGTCCGCTCCACATGGCGGAGACAGTGTCGAGGTTCAGAGAAGCTTCGATCTCGTTAAAGTGGCTTTCATCGGGGACGAGGATGTCCATGGCGGCGGTGTTGCCCGCGTAGGGCAGTTCCACCATCTGCCAGCCATCGCCCACAGCGTAGGGGATGGCCATCTCGTCATTCATGGTCGGGACCTGAACCTGGGTTCCATCCAATAGGTTGAACGGGGCGTCGCCCGTGTTGTTGGCATCGAAGGGCGTCAACCAGTCGGCCTTGAAGTAGATGGCGTTGACCAGCACCATGCGCGTGGCGGAGTCGAGCGTGCCTGGCACGAGCAGGTCTTGGATCTTCTGGTTGGTCTGGTCGCTGACCCAGCCATTGATCTCGTTGCGGACGGCTTCATACTGGTTGATGAAATCGGACTGGTGAACGCCTGCACCGTAGTTGCGCGCCAGTATGTCGAGGAAGTCGGATTCTAGCGGCAGGCTTTGCTCGGTCCACACGGCGTTAGCGATGTTGAGTTGCAGCGGCTGCTGATCCTTCGAGCCTTTGGGCTGGGATTCGAGTTTCTGGTCGAGGGCGTTGAAGGCAGGGTGAAGCTGGTCCTGTGGCAGGAAGTGCAGGGCCTGGGTCATCTGCATGAGCGTGTCCTCCCGCGCGCCTGCCGAGGTCATGGCGAGGGCCAGGGAAATGCTGAATGGCGAGTAGGCCAGGTTGTCATTCTCGCCGCGCAACGATTGATACAGGTCGAAGGCGAAGGCGTTGTTACCGTCGACCAAGGCTTGCAGGTCGGTCTCCTGCACAGATGGATTCTCGCGCCGCAGGTCCGACTTTTTGACGGGCCCTTCCGTCTTGCCGCACGCGGCGAGGGTTAGGATGAGGATGGTCAGCAGGCTTAGTAATGCGTATAGAGGGGAAGGTTTCATGAATTCTCTCCTTTTTCTGAACAAACTATAGACGTGGAGAGTCAGATTGTGTTCCCGCCAATGGTCATGCTACAACACCAACTCCATCGAGACATTGTCCATGCTCTCGTGGTAGCTGGGGATTTCGACGAAGCCTAGTTTTTTGTAGAAGGCCAGGGCGCGCAACTGCTCGCTGCCCGTCTGCAAGCGGATGCGGGACCAGCCTTGGGCGCGGGCGAACTCCAACAGCCGTTGGACCACCTCGTAGCCGATTCTCCGCCCGTGATATTCCTCCAACAGCCAGAGACGCTTCAGCTCGGCGACGTCCGCTTTGAGGTGTTTGATCGCGCCCGTGCCCACCAGCCGACCGTCGTCCAGCGCGGCCAGGAACAGTCCGTGGCCGCCCGTATAGATGCGCTGATAATCGTCCACGTCGCGCAGTTCGCCTTCCTCGGCCAGTACATCGTAAAAATATTGCGGCGTCTGGTCGGGATAGTAAATGCGCTGGGCAACCGAGGCGATGACCCATTTGGCGTCTTCGGTTTCGTGCGGCTGCAAGGGACGAATTTCGATCATGGGCGGATTGTACCGTAAGAATTTTTCCTCTCGATCCTCCTAGATATGCGTTCGGCCGATTTGCCGTATAATCCCCCCGTTAAATCTCCCTCAGAGGTGTCTCTTATATGAAGCAGGTTTCGACTGGTTTGGAACCGAAATGGAAGGTTTTGATTTCGGTCATGTTTGGTATTTTCATGGTCATTCTCGATTCGACCATTGTCAACATCGCTTTTCCCACCCTGCGGCGTGAGTTTGGCGCGACTCTTTCGGACGCGCAATGGGTGCTGAGCGTCTACGTGCTGGCGCTGGGAGTGACCACGCCCGTCTCTGGTTTCCTCGCCGACCGCTTTGGTATCAAGCGCATGTACCTGTTGGGGATCGGGATCTTTGCCCTCGGTTCCCTGCTGTGCGGGCTCGCTCCGACCCTGGGCACGTTGATCCTGGCCCGTGCCCTGCAAGGCTTCGGCGGTGGGATCGCCATGCCGCTGGGTCCCGCGCAACTGTATCGCGCCTTTCCCCCGAAAGAGCAGGGTACCGCGCTGGGGATTTTCGGCATTGCCTTGGTGGCGGCGCCCGCCCTGGGTCCCATCCTCGGCGGCTGGCTGGTGGACCTCAACGTCTGGCGCGCCATCTTCTTTATCAACGTGCCGATTGGCATCCTGGGTGTCATCCTGGGTTCGCAGTTTCTGCTCGATTATCGCCTGGACCGTCGTCCGAGTTTTGACCCGTTGGGCCTGGTCACGGCAATGGTGGGATTCGGCTCCGTGCTATATGCCGCCACCATCGCCGAAACCAGTGGCTGGACGGGCTCCGCTACCTTGTTCTGGTTCGGTCTGGGATTAGTGTTCTTGGCCCTGCACGTCTTCGTGGAATTGAAGGTGGCCAAGGAACCGATGATGAACTTGAATCTGTTCACCAACCCGACCTTCCTGAACGCCAGCCTGGTTGGATACGTTGCCACCGTGGCGTTGTTCGGTGCAGAATTTCTGATGCCGATCTATCTGCAAGCCTTTCGCGGCCGCTCCGCCCTGGATGCGGGCCTGATCCTGCTTGCGGTGGCTGCCACCTCCGCGATAGCCACGCCGCTAGCTGGCCGCCTGTTCGACAAGATCGGTCCGCGCGCCATCATGGTGACAGGCTTCGTGATTCTGTGCATTAACACCTGGCAACTGTCCAAGATCGAAGGGACTACGTCGATCAATTACATCGTCTTCCTGCTGGCCCTGCGCGGGCTGGCCGTGGGCCTGACAATGCAGACTTCCTACGTCACGGCCTTGAGCAGTATTCCGCTCAACTTGCTTCCGCGCGGATCATCCCTCTTGAATAGCACCCGTTCGGTGGTGCAGGCGGTGTCGGTGGCAGCGTTGGCCACCCTACTGGTCAGTTCCCTGTCGCCCGAGGTGAAAGCCCAGCAGGACCAGATGCAGGAATCGATGGCGACCCAGACCGCTCCCTTTGGCGTGTGTGAGACGCCTGGTGTAGTCGCCACCGATAACCTCCCGCCCGCCGCGAAAGCGTCCCTGGCTGCCATGCCAGCGGCCGCGGCGGAAACAGCCAAGACCAAGATTCTGGCTGGGCTGCAAATGACTTGCAACGAATCCATGCAGGGATTCGAGTCCGCATATCGTATCACCTTTTATGCGTCCATCGGCGCATTGATCCTGGCGGCCTTCCTGCCGGGTTGGCCCGCCAAGTGGGGCGGACGTGGGTCCACGCAAACGTCCATCCCTGGCGGACACTAACTTCTGCGCCCTGAATAAAAAAATCGGATGTCGTAAGACATCCGATTTTTTTTTGGTTATTAGGAGCCTAGCGGCTGACGACCCAGGTCATGGTCACAGATTCGGGGCTAATGACGACCGCTTGCAGGCTGGCGCGCTCGCTGTGTTGCCCGACCTGCGACAGGCGGCTGGAGATGCGCGCGCTCCACTCGTCCACGCGGGCCTGATCGAGGGCGGCTCCGTCCAGCAGCGCGTCGGAGAGGGTCGCGGTCAGGTGACCGTCGCTTACGCCCAGGTCCAGGCGGAAACTGAGAGCGTCGGCCTTGCTGTTGTCGTTCAGGCGCTGACGTTCGCCCGTGACTAGCACATAGCCTGATTGCAGCGAGACGGTCACATTCTGCACGAGCGGATCGGCGATGGCTGCACTGACTGCATCCTGTACTTCCTGCTGGCTGATGACAGTTTCCACGCTGGCGGTGCCGTCCCCGTTGCGGCGGACGTTGTACTGGCAGGCGCTCAGCAGCACGGCGGTCAGGACGAATACGGAAAGAACCAGGGACATCTTCTTCATGAGAAACTCCAAATTGAATTTTTCATGATGATACCGATGCTGTGTGACGGAGAAATGATACGGGTGTAAAAGGTGTGTAAATTCTGAAGATAAACAACTCGGATGCCATCGTGACATCCGAGTTGTCGTTTTACTTTCCTAATCTTGCCCGTTCTTCCTCGGCCACACTGGGCTCCAGTTTCTTGAAGAGCGGAGCAGGCTGGTTGAGGCTTTGCCCAGGCTTCAGGTCGCTGGGGTGCCAGTGCGAGCCGTCAACGGGCTTGTAACGCAGCACGGTATGTTCGCCGAGTGAGTCCTTGACCGTTTCAGTATATTGCTCGCCGAAGAGCGGCGTCTCATAGCCGAAGAACTCATGCAGGCGCTGCGACGTGAATGGCAGGAAGGGCGCGAACAGCACCTTGAGCGAGTCGATTGCCTTCAGCGCGGTGTAGATCGTCTTGGCGGCGGCGTCCTTGTCCGTTTTGACCGCAGACCACGGCGCGTTGACATCGAGATATTGGTTGACGGCGGTCGCCAGCTTCATCGTCTCGCCCAGGGCGGAGCGCAGGCGCACGGCTTCGAGTTCCGCGCCCACAGCCTGGAATCCGCTTTCGATGGCGGCCAGCAGAGCCAGGTCCGATTCGCGCAGGGTGGCGGGGTCCACATCAGGGACGTGTCCCTCCCAATGCTTGTAGCAGAACGACAACACGCGGTTGGCCAGGTTGCCCCAGGTGGCGACCAACTCGTTGTTGTTGCGCGCCACGAACTCGGACCAGTCCCAGTCGCTATCCTTGGATTCGGGCATGTTGATGGTCAGGTAATAGCGGACGGCATCGGGGTCGAAGCGCGTCAGCACATCGCGGCCCCACACAGCCCAATTGCGCGAACCGCTGATCTTCTTGCCTTCCAGGTTCATGAACTGGTTGGCGGGCACGTCATACGGCAGGATCAACGGGATTTCTTCGCTCGCGAAGATCTCCATGAAGGCGCTGCCCACGCCCATCAATTCGGCGGGCCACAGCGAGGTGTGGAAGAAGATGTTGTCCTTACCGATGAAGTGGAACTGCTTGGCGGCGGGGTTGGTCCACCACTCGCGCCAGGCCTCCGCCTGACCTGTGACCTGGCTCCACTCAATGGGCGCGGAGAGGTAGCCGATGACGGCCTCGAACCACACGTACAGGCACTTGCCGTCCCAGCCTGCGACGGGCACGGGAATGCCCCAGTCCAGGTCGCGGGTGATGGCGCGCGGCTTGAGCCCCTCGGCCTCGATCTTGCGGAGCGACTCGCCCAGCACCGTCTCTCGCAGGTGGTCGGAGCGGTCTTGCAAATACTTTTTGACGTCAGGTTCGAGCTTCGAGAGGTCGATGTAGAAATGCTCGGTATCGCGCAGTTCGGGCGAGGAATTGTCGCCTTCGACCTTCGAGCGCGGGTTGACCAGCTTGGTCGGGTCGAGTACGTTGCCGCACGCGTCGCATTGATCGGAGCGGGCGCCCTCGGTGCCGCAGATGTAGCAGGTCCCTTCCACGTAGCGGTCGGGCAGGAAGCGGTTCAGCCCGGGCGAGAACCATTGCGGCTCGACCTTGGTGAAGAGGAAGCCGTTCTTCTGCAAGGCCAGGAAGATGCTCTGCGAAACCTTGAAGTGATTCTCGCTGTGCGTGGTGGTGTACAGGTCGTAGGTGATGCCGATCTTCTGGAACAGGTCGATGAAGCCTTCGTGATAGAACTTGTAGACTTCCTCGACAGGTTTGCCGAGCTTGTCGGCGCTCATGGTGACGGGCGTGCCGTGCGAGTCGGTGCCTGTGATCATCAGCACCTTGTCGCCTTTCAGACGGTGATAGCGCGCGGCGATGTCGCCCGGCAGGTGGGAACCTGTCAGGTTGCCCACGTGGATCTCGGCGTTGGCATACGGCCAGGCAACGGCAATCAAAATATTTTCAGGCATTCGGGCCTCCATAAAGGTCATTGTGAGCGAGGTAATCTCCTCACAATGATCATGTTTTAGTTTATTGTGTTAGCGAAGTCGCTTTGAGCACGCTATACTTGCCCTCGCAACGACATGGCTCTTACAAACAAAAAGGCTGTCCGCGTTATGGACAGCCCGTTTTGATTCAGGAATGCTGAACTAACGTGCCCTCCAGGCGCGGTCGGACGTCACCATTTGCATGGCCATGGTCATTGGCACCATTGGGAAAGCGGGCTTGAAGTTCATGTGCGCTAGTTTACTATGCCTTATCCGCTCTGACAA
The DNA here is from genome assembly GCA_937928015.1 of uncultured Anaerolineales bacterium. Classification (GTDB taxonomy): domain Bacteria; phylum Chloroflexota; class Anaerolineae; order Anaerolineales; family Villigracilaceae; genus JACPVF01. Next base: position 13,940 of record CALFXA010000110.1, read on the forward strand.
GACACGGGTTCGGGCTTTGAAGGTTCTGGACAAGTTACAAATATTCCTTGAGCTGACCCGCCTGCTTTGGGTGACGCAGGCGCCGCAGCGCACGTCCTTCGATCTGGCGGATGCGCTCGCGCGTCAGGCCGAATTTCTGTCCCACCTCTTCGAGCGTGTACGGGTTGCCGTCGTCCAGGCCGAAGCGCAGGCGCAGGATGTGAGCCTCGCGCGGTGACAGGGATGCCAGCACCTCTTCGAGCTTTTCCTTGAGCATGGATTGATACGCGCTTTGTAGCGGGGTGGGACTGAACTCATCCTCGATGAATTGGCCCAACTCCGACTCCTCGTCGTCGCCGACGGGGGACTCGAGCGAGAGTGGCAGCCATGAGACCTTCATGATCCACTGGACCTTGGCAACGCTCAACTTCATCGCCTTGGCGATCTCTTCGACCGTGGGCTGGCGACCGAGCGCCTGTTCCAACTCGCGGCTGGACTTGTACATCTGACGGATGCGGTCGGTCATATGGACGGGCACGCGGATGGTGCGCGCCTGGTCGGCGATGGCGCGCGTGATGGTCTGGCGGATCCACCAGGTGGCATAGGTGGAGAAGCGGAATCCGCGCTTGTAGTCATACTTTTCGACGGCTTTCATCAGGCCGAGATTGCCTTCCTGGATCAGGTCGAGGAAGGCCACGCCGCGCCCCATGTAGTGTTTGGCGATGCTGACCACCAGGCGGGTATTGGCCTTGATGAGATGTTCGCGGGCCAGCAATCCATCCTGAATGACGGTGTCCAGTTTGCGGCGTAGGGCGACGTTGGCGCGTCCACTCAACTTGAGGCGGTCCTTCTTGGCGCGGCGTCCCTTTTCGATGCGGATGGCTAGGTCGAGTTCCTCGTCCACGGCCAGCAGGGGCACACGCGACATCTCCTTGAGGTACAAGCCGACGGGGTCCTCGCTGGCGAGTGCATCTCTCGGGAGGAAGTCGAGGTCGAGGGTATCGGATTCAGGTTCGAGGTCGGGGGAATCGTCTTCGGGGTCCATTACGTCCACGC
>CALFXA010000111.1 GCA_937928015.1 uncultured Anaerolineales bacterium
CAGGATTGGCATGGGACTTGATTTCGGTTTCGAATTGTTGAATGTCCATACCGATTGGATGTGCGGCGGAATGGAAAGTTGCAAAAAACAGTCGGCAGTTGCGACTGCCGACTGGCCGTTTACATTCCTGCGATATACGCGAGACCGACTGTGCCTGGCCCCGTATGAGTGCCCACCACGGGGCTGACATCTGTGAGCAGACTCTCCACCGCGCCGAGTTGCTGGCTGGCCCTGTCCAGCACAGACCTGGCCTCGTCCGCGGCGTTGGCGTGCAGGGTGGCCAGGCGGATGTTTGGCTGACCCTTGACCTGTTCGCTGACCAGCTCGATCACGCGCTCCAACGCCTTGCCCTTGGTGCGGATGCGTTCCATAGCTTCGACACGTCCGCCCTGGACGGCCAGCACGGGCTTCATGTTCAGCGCGGTGCCGATGAAACGCTGGGCGCCACCAATGCGTCCGCCGCGATGCAGGAATTCGAGCGTATCCACGGCGAAATAGACTCCCGATTTCCCGCGGGACTGTTCCGCCAGTGCCACACATTCCTTGACGCTGGCGCCTGCCTGAGCAGCGCGGGCCGTCGTCAACACCTGAAAGCCCATCGCCATGGCTGTGGATTGGCTGTCAAGCAGGGTGACCTTCTCGGCGGCGGGGCCCAGCATCTCACGCGCCTGAATGGCCGACTGCATTGTGCCAGACAGTTTCGACGAGATGAAGATGCCGATTACCTCGAAACCCTGATCCACCAGCCCCTGGAAGGTGCTTTGCATGACGGGAATCGGGACCTGCGAGGTGGAAGGCATCACTTTCGAGCCTTTCAGACGGGTGTAATACTCCTCGGGACGGATATCCACTCCGTCATGAAAGGTCTGTTCGCCCCAGATCAAGACTTGTGGCGTGACGGTGATATTATGCTGCTGACAAAGTTCGGACGGAATATAAGCGGTGCTATCAGTGACAAAAGCGATCTTGGACATAAGGCCTCCTCGATTGGGAATCTGGATATTCTAACCCTGTTTTGCACGATTGGTTTTACGGAATTATCAGGTATTTGTAGGGTTGGGGGGCACCGACGGGAGTATAATTTATTCAGACAGTACCACTTGGGCGAGGCATTTTGCCTCGCCTTTTTCCGCCCTTCCACCCAACCTACACAAATGAAACACCTTTTCCGCACCGCTACCTTTTTGCGTCCCTATGTCTGGCAGATTCTAGCCACGCTGGTCATTTTGTTGACCATCACGGGGCTGGGCCTGCTCGTGCCGCGTATCATCCAGAACGTGATCGACGATGGCCTGATGCGCGGTGATACCGCCTATCTGATTCGTGCCGCCCTGCTCCTGCTTGGACTTGGGCTTGGCTCCGCTCTTTTGAATTTCCTCAACCGCTACCTCTCCGCGTGGATTGCCGCCAAAGTAGGCTATGACCTGCGCAATCGCATGTACAACCACATCCAGTACCTACCGTTCACCTATCACGACCACACCCAGTCGGGGCAGCTCATCAGCCGCTGCATCGAGGATGTGCGTTCCATCGAGAACTTCGCAGGTTCCTCGGTGGCTGAATTGGTCCGTTTCGTATTTCTAACCATCGGCATTCTGGCGGCCATGCTCTCGGAGAATGCGAAGCTGGCCGTCATTGCGCTGCTGCCGATGATTCCCCTCATCCTGATGACCTCCTCCTTTGGGACGAAGATCGGCGCATTGTTCTTTGCCGTAGATATGGCCGTGGGCGAAGTATCGAACCGCCTGCAGGAGAACGTGGTGGGTGTGCAGGTGGTGCGCGCCTTTGCGCGTGAACCGTACGAAATCCAGCGCTTCGATGAAGCCAATAAGGACGTATTCGTTAAATGGGTCAAGGTCATCGACGAGTGGGCCAAGATCATGCCAACCACGGGCTGGCTGACGACCCTTGGCACGATCCTGATTCTGTTCTTTGGCGGACAGATGGTACTGGACGGTACCATGACCATCGGTGCAATCGTGGCCTTCAATGCCTACATCCTGATGCTGGCCGAGCCTGCCCAGTCGCTGACGGGGCTGGTCAACGCGGGCGGCGAAGCGGCAGCGGGTGCGCAGCGCGTTTTCGAGGTGCTGGACACGCAGCCTGCCATCCAATCGCCCACGGATGCGGTGAAGCTCGAGTTGCTACACGGCGAGGTCGAGTTCCGCGAGGTGGGGCTGAAATATCAGGACGAAAAGACCGCCTCCTTGAGCGGAATCAACCTCAAGGTCCAGCCGAATCGCATCGTGGCGTTGATCGGTCCCACGGGGTCGGGAAAGACTTCGCTGATCAACCTGATCCCGCGCTTCTACGATGTGAGCGAGGGGGATCTGTTGATCGATGGCGTGGACGTCCGCCGTATGGACCTGGTCACGCTGCGCCGTCAGATCGGCATTGTGCTGCAAACCTCGCTGCTATTCTCTGATACGATCAAAGGCAACATCGCCTACGGTCGGCCCAATGCCACGGACGAGGAAGTGATCGCAGCGGCCAGGGCCGCCCAGGCGCATGAGTTCATCGAGAGTTTCCCGAACGGATATGAGACGATTGTGGGCGAGCGCGGCGTGACCCTCTCGGGCGGACAGCGTCAGCGTGTGGCGATTGCGCGCGCTTTGCTGATGGACCCGCGCATCTTGATCCTGGATGACTCGCTCTCCAGTGTGGACACGCAGACCGAGAAGTTAATCCAGGCGGCGCTCGATAAGTTAATGGAAGGCCGCACGACCTTCGTCATCGCGCACCGCCTCAGCACCGTGCGCCGCGCGGACCTGATCCTGGTCATGGACAAGGGCCGCATCGTGGAGCGTGGCACGCATGAGGAATTGCTGCGTTTCGATGGTCTCTACAAGGAGATCCACGATTTGCAGTTGATGCAGAATGTGGACTTTGAGACCGAGATGGAAACGCTCGAAGAAATGTCTGATTCTGAGCTTCCTTCTCCGCGCGTTGAAGAAGAGGATATGTAAATTTTGCGACGTTCGCCCTGAGCGGAGTGAGGCGGCAGCCGAACGTAGTCGAAGGGCGAGGTTACAAAGTAACTTTACATTTTAGAGTCATATGCGCTTTGACTGCGGACGGAAGAACACCGTCCTCCGCTCAGCGCGAACGGCTTTTCGATTACTTGACCAACGACTACCCGACTAATATAAATGACAACAAAAATCATCCCTCCAACCTTTATCACCCAATCCGAGGAAAACCTCGACAAGGGCTATGACCCCAAGGTGGCGCGCGGACTTCTAAACTTCGTGCGTCCGTACACAGGACAGATCCTGCTGGCGTTATTCTTCATGGTCATCGTGACGGCTTCCTCCGTCTCGGGACCGTACTTCGTCAAACTGGCCATCGACAACGGCATCACCGCCAAGGATCCCGTTGCCTTGCGAAATATCGTGCTGATCTACTTCATGGTGGCGACGGTGCAACTGGGCTTTAACTACTCGCGCGTGTTGATCATGTCGCGCGTGGGCCAGCATGTGCTGTACGACGTGCGCACGGCTATGTTTGCGCATCTGCAAAAACTCTCGCTCAGCTTCTACAACCGTTATAGCGTGGGACGCGTCATCACGCGCGTCATCAATGATGTGGGCACGCTGCGCGAGTTCATCACCTGGGCCACGCTGGCCATCATCCGTGACATCCTCGGTATCCTCGGCACCATCCTGGCGATGCTGGCGCTCAATTTGCGCCTCTCGCTGTTGACCTTTGCTGTGCTGCCAATCATGGTGCTGGCTACGGTGCTCTTTCGCCGTGCGGCGCGACGCAATTACCGTAAGGTCCGCGCGGCCGTCTCATGGACCAACTCAGTGCTGGCGGAGAACGTCAATGGCGTGCGCGTGGTACAGGCCTTTTCCCGCCAGTCGCATAATTACAAGAACTTTAAAGACTACGTCAATCGCTATTTTCTGGAAACGGGCCTGGATGCCGCCAAGGTGGCCTCGGTCTACACCCCTGTGGTGGATGTGCTGGGTGCGATTGCCACGGCGCTGGTGGTATATCTCGGTGGGACGGCTGTGCTGGGCGAGTCGATCACGGCGGGTGTGTTGATCGCCTTCGTGCTGTATATCGACCGTTTCTTCGAGCCGATCCGCGACTTGAGCCGCCGTTTCGACACGCTGCAATCCACGATGGCGGGCGGCGAGCGCATCCTCGAACTGTTGCGGACTCCCATTGAGGTGCAGGATGCCCTATCCGCGGCAGACTTGCCGCCTGTGCATGGCGAGGTCCGCTTCGATCATGTCTCCTTCCATTATTCGGATGATCCCACCCTGGTGCTGGACGGCATTGACCTGGATGTGAAGGCGGGCCAGACCATCGCTTTGGTCGGTGAGACAGGCGCAGGCAAGACCACCATCGTCAAGCTGCTGGCGCGTTTTCACGATCCAACCTCGGGGCGGGTCCTCGTCGACGGGCATGACCTGCGCGAGGTGACCCAGTCGTCGCTGCGCCGTCAGATGGGCATGGTGTTACAGGATCCCTTCCTGTTCAACGGGACCGTGATGGAGAACATCCTCTTCGGGCGGCTGGATGCCAGCGAGGCGGACGTTGTCGCGGCGGCGGAAGCGGTGGGCGCCCATGCGTTCATCCAAAACCTGCGAAACGGATACCAGACCTCGGTCGAGGAGGGCGGGGTGCTGCTCTCGGTTGGGCAGCGGCAGTTGATCTCGTTTGCCCGTGCGCTACTGGCTGATCCGCGCATCCTGATCCTCGACGAGGCCACCTCCAGCGTGGACACGCAGACTGAGCAGATCATCCAGAACGCCCTGATGCGCCTGCTGAAAGGCCGCACCTCGTTCGTCATCGCGCATCGCCTCTCGACCATCACCAGCGCCGATCGCATCGTGGTCATCGAAGGCGGGCATATCGCCGAGCAAGGCACACATGCTGAACTGTTGGAGCGCAAGGGCCTGTATTACGAGTTGTACAGGACGGGCTTCCAGGAATAGTGGCGTAATGACGGCATAAAAACATCCCGATATGCATAATATCGGGATGTTGATTTTGCTTTCCCTTATTCTTTCATTTATGCCTCGCAATTGCGGTGCTGTCACTCTCTTTTATTGTGCTGGCTTTGGGCGGTTAAAAATATATATATTCTCTGTGTGATAAACCAGAATGTAATTTGCATGCCGTTCCATCTCTGCGATTAGATTATCTGCTTTGGGCCAGCCACCAGACCCAGCCCTTCGGATAATGTAGATGTAACTGTAGTCGATGTTACTTGTTTGGGTTGTGCTTTCGACACATGTGAGTGGGGAAGATAAGGAAGGACAAAGGTTGATCGAGTCACCCGTCTGTGTGCAATTTGCGAGTTCCCTGGCCCCCAGCCATTCCTGTCCCTGACACGCACTCACATTTATCCGCTCGGCAAGTAAAGGAAACCATTCCCCGATAAGACTGTAGTTATCACCCACCACGATAAAGCGACTATTGGATGGCGTGTGACTCTGAACCCAGTTGAACGCCTGTCGGTTTTCATTAGATAAGGTGTTGTTCTGGATGTTTATGTCGAAATTGTACATCCCTAAAAATAGATTGAGTATCAGGTATGCAAGCAGAAATTTCTCCCCTCGGCTTTGCAGAGGTGCGTCAAATTGCACCCGACGGAATCTGGCCTCTACATTTGAAAGCGCTGGGAATATCAAATCACATAAGGCGACACTCGCCAGGAGTGCTATAAAAATTGAAGTGGCAGTGGCTGCACCTCGTGGTTCGGTCAGGATGGGGAGAATGTAGAGGATCGGTAATGTATAATTTTTTCTGACGATCTCGATGATGATGCCCACCATTGCCATAAGCGCAATGATGGGCAGAAACGATTCCATGCTGGGTGGGATAACGAGCGCCCTTAAAATATAGGAGATGCTATTCGAACCGGTTTGCACAGCGGAGAGATACGGGGATATGCCAAGCGTCAAAATGCGTGGAATCCACCAAATCGATGTGAGAACCGCGACGCCCCCAGCAATCCTTGCTGCGTTAATGGTGCCAGTCCGTGTCCGAGCTTTGAGAAACCATAATGCTAAAGCGCTAATGATGGTATGAAACGTAGCCTCCGGGTGGGATACGCATACAAGGGAAGAGAATAGAATGGCGAGTAATAAATACTTTCTTGATGGTTGTGTGAATACCAGATAAATATTGGTTATTGCCAGGATCAGAAATAACTGTCCCAAGCTCCTCGTAATTCCACCACCCTGAATGAGGTAAAAGACGCCACCAGGCAGAAATGCGTAAAATAACGCGGCAATCCCTGCTTTGAATTCTGATTTTAATAGAGCCTTTGCAAGCTGATAGAACGCAAAAATGGAAAAGGTCAAGATAACGGCAGGGAACCATTGGATGACAGTGATCGGGGAGATTTTCAAGATACCGCTAATGCCTCCTGTCAGGTAGAAGGCTAGTGGCGGGTAGGTAAATGGAATATTCAACCCGTTGTAATGGACGAATTCGGGTAATCTGTAGCCATTATCCTGAATCGCTTTGATCATGATATAAAACAAGCCCCCGTCTCCAATTGGGAATCCAGCTTGGTAGGCGGTGTGCAATCTTAGCAATCCTCCGAGAACGAAGGCAGTAAGCCCTAATAATTTACCAAGATCATCTTTAGGTAATGTTTTGTTCATTGAAATATTTCCTGATGCTCCCCAGTAGATTGTGTGGGCTATATGTCATTTCTGTGAGGAGCCTGCATTGGGGCGGGGACGAAGCCGTCCAGCCAGACAAATGCTTGAAAATGGCACAGAATCCCGCTCGTCAGGTGCACGCTTTGTTAGGTACTTTCTATTGTAAATCTTTCAATCTTAATACTTCAAGACTCTCGATAAACCTGTCTTTCTGTTTTATCTTCTTGATAACATCGGCCTGATGTTTTTCTGTGACAACTGTGTCTACATAAGGTAAAACAGACGAAATAATTATATCGAAAGAGTCTGATTCTTGTGGTCGTCGTTCGTCTGTATAGAATTTGTAAAAAACTGTAAAGGCTATCATCTTGATTGATGGAAAAGAGTCAACCATTACGGGTTTTCCCTCCTTCACCATTTGTTGAGCAAAATTGTATGCTCGATATGCTATTTGCTGAAACCCTGCAATTTCGATAAAAGACCTTATTTCTTTTGCGGTATATTTCTTGCCTTTCGGCGGATAATTTTTTACAAGCCCCAAGATTCCTTCAAGGACTGAACCTTTTTCTGAATTCCATTTATTTGCAAATTTTTGTATTTGTGTCATACCAAATGCTGGGGTCAGAATATCAGCAAGTTTCTGATTCTCTGGCGCAAGAACACCTGCTGAAGAAATGAGAATTGGCGAGATTTTTGTGTGGTCTGGATAAGTAGTGAGTTCATCTTGAAATAACTGGTCAAGACTCTTAAGGATAAGACAAGGGAAAACCGAAAAAGTCTCTAAAAAACGTTTGTAAACTTCATCTTTTTCTCTTAACTCTAAAATTGTGAAAATTGAAAAGCAAGGTATGTATTCACTTGGCTTTATTGCTTCAAAGAAGTGTCGCATTATTGGGTCAGGGCGTTTCACCATTTCGCTTACGGCGTTGGTGTCTATGAGGCATAACTTATAGGTATGTCCATTGATAGTTATCATCGTAAATGTAGTCAGTGCCAAACTAGTGTTTAGGACGCCGTTTCGTGTCCTAATTGCTTATATGCGGCTTGGATTTTAATGCTTACATTAATTTTGGATTTTAGGCGGCACCATGGATTAATGGCGCAGACAAAATGGTTGATGAATTGTAGCACATCTGTGCCTATTGCCCTTCCCGTTCATTTTCCGTATACTTAACCCAAATCAGAGTTACTTACTCAACTTTTGGAGAGTCTTATGGACCCACGGTCGGCCGTTGTTGCGATCAAATCCAACCCACGTTCCGAGCAGATTCTTGGCACGGGTTTCTTCGTGCCCACAGGGGTGATTCTCACCTGCGCGCACGTCATCGAGGATTATTACCATCCCGAGATGACTGCCTTCTTTCGTGTGGAGGGTTCCGCCGACGTACTGGGTGCGGACCTGGAATTTTATAGTCCCGAAGAGGAATTCGATGTGGCTATCCTCAGGCCCAAGCGCAAAGCCGATTTTACTCCGCTGCGCGTAGCCACTTCGGAGCAAAGCAAGTTGCACGAATTCTCCATCTTTGGCTACCCAACCCTGGGCGAGATTCATGGATTGAACGGGGCAGGCAAAATCCTCGGCTGGATTCAGAGTCCCGCAGGGCACAACCAGTTGCAGCTCGACTCCGACCAGGTCACGCACGGCTTCAGCGGCGCACCCATTTGGGATGAGGAGCTGCAGGCCGTCGTCGGAATGTTGCAGAGCGGGGTGGCGGTCGAAGAGGTGGGCAAACCATCCTTCGGACTGCCGATGGAGGTCCTGAAAGGGATTTATCCCGATCTGCCGTTGGAGAAGGTGGTGGGCGGCAAGGTCCAGCCTGCAAGCAAGGTAGTCTCAGCGGGGGAGGGCGGGAACGCCATCAACGTCGAGGGAGATGTGACGGGCAATATCGTCATCGGCAGCAATAACATCGCAGTAGCCAAGAATAGCGGCACGATCAACGTCAACTCGAAATCCTAGAGGTACCATGACCAACGTACAGGCAGGATCCACGGCAATCAATGTCGAGGGGAACGTCACGGGGACCATCTTCAACGGCGATCACAACCTGCTGGTCAACGAGAATCACGGCACCATCGTTGTCAATCAATACGCCCAGAAGCCGCCGCGTGCCCAGCGCCGCAACTTCCTGCCCAAGCCGCCGCGCAAGCCGACTCTCGTTGGCCGTCAGGTTGAATTGACCCAGATCGAGGGTTGGCTTGCGTCCAACAGGGCGGTCCTGCTCTACGGAGCCGACGGCCTGGGCAAGACCACCCTGGCCAAGATGGCCGCCAATGGCCCTGCCGTCACGTCACTGGCGGATGGCGTGGTCTTTATCGAGGGTGTGGATAAACAGGGGAAGCTGCTCAGCTTGAACGATATCACCCAGCGGTTGTTCGATACCTATTTCGAATCCGATCCTCCGCTCAAGGTGGACCCGACCACGGCTGACCTGTATCTGAACAATGTCCGCGCTCTGGTGATACTCAATTCGATCTTCCTGACCGAAGGCGATCTCAAAGACTTGCTCGACCTCTTCCCCGACTCGCCTATTCTGGTGGCTACCGAGGTGGGCCCGTTTGCGGAGGAATTCGAGACGCTGGAGATGCCTCCGCTTTCGAGGGAGGAAGCCCTGACCCTGCTGGGCGACCGATCGCGGTTGGTTCTGTCCGAGGAGACTCGTCCCAACCTGGAGGTGTTGGCCGACCTGCTGGACGAGGTGCCTGCCGCGCTGGTCATGGCGGCCAACGCCTTGCTCCAAAAGCGGACGACTCTGCCCGCCCTGCTCGACGGCTTGCGCGGCATCGCACCCAAATCCGCCGACCCAATCGGGGCCGCGCTCGAACGCGTCTATACCCTGTTATGGGATACGCTCTCGCCCGATGAGCAACAGATGCTGCTGCAAGTGGCAGCCGCGCCTGGCGTGTCGGTCAGCCGCCCGTGGCTGGAACAGGTGGCGGGCGGGAAGGCTGTCAGCACATCGCTCGAGTCGCTGGAGATGTTGCAGGCCAACAGTCCGCGCCTGCGGCTGATGCCTGGGATGCTCTCGATGTTACTCGAACGAGACGGGATTGAATCTGCCCGCCTGCGCCTGCTCGACGAAATGCTGACCTCGGCCAAAGAGCGTTGGCGCGACTTCGACTTTATGGCCGAGGAACTCGGCAACCTGCTTGGCCTGTTCGATTGGTGCGTGTCGCAGAAACGCTGGTCCGATACTGTTGCCCTGGGCCGCGCCCTCGATCCCTTCCTGACCCTGCGCGGCTTGTGGGATGCCTGGCGCCGTGTGCTGACGTCCCTGCTCGAAGCGGCGCGCGCCACGAAAGATGCCGCCCTCGAAGGCTGGACCCTGCATCAGCTTGGTACTCATCACTTCATAACGGGTGACCCGGCCTCCGCGCGCGACCTGTTGCAGCAAGCCCGTGACCTGCGCCTTAAGTTGGATGACAAGGTCGGCCTGGCCTATACCCAGTACAACCTGGATATGCTCGGGGGCGGAGCACCCACATCGGCCAAATCCAATGCGGCCTTTCTGCCCTGGCTGATCGGCGGATTGATCACCGTGGCCGTCGCGGCGGGAGTCTTGCTGAGTGGCGCTTTCCGCTCTACGCCGCCGCCCGAGCCGACGGCGATTCCCACGCCTGCCATTCCCAGCGCGACCCTCATTGTCCCACCGACTGCTACGCCGATTCCTTTTACTGAGGCGTTCACCCCACCGCCCGCCAAGCCCACCGACACAACTACGCCGCTCCCAAGCGACACGTCCACGCCTGCTCCCACTGCCACTTTCGCCATCATGACGGCCGTCGTGTCCAGAGAGGATGGGGCCTACTGCTTCTACGGTCCAGGCAGGTTCTATCTGGCGCTGACGGGTTTGAACTATAAAGCCACCGACATCCAGGTCACGGGCCGCGCGCGCGACCTGAACTGGGTGTACGTCAACTTCCCTGGTGTGAAGCGCGGCGACGTCACTCATTGTTGGATCCAGGCCAACGAGCTGACCCTGAGCGGTCCCTTCGAAAGCCTGGAGGTGGTCTATCCCGATGGTAGTTACAAACTCCCGCCCGCGATCTGGCCGCCCGTCAAGAACGTGGAAGCCAGCCGCTCTGGCGACACAGTCACTGTCACCTGGGAGTCTTCCATCCCTGACCTGGCTTTGGGGGATCGTGAGAGTGAGACTTCGGCGCGCTATCTGGTCGAGGCCTGGTTGTGCAAGGGTGGTGTTGTGACCTTCACCCCTTTGCCTGTCTACCCGTATCGGGGTTACATCCAATTGCATGATGAGACGGGTTGCACGGAACCTTCGCGTGCCCGCGTGTTATTTGCCGAGAAGCACGGATATGCCACGCCCGTGGATGTCCCCTGGTCGCCGCATCCGTAAGACCTGTTGGAATTTCGCCCTGAGCATAGTCGAAGGGCACTCGAAGCAATCTCAACCTCATCGTATTTTTTCTCTGCCGTCATGCATGGCGGCATTTCTTTCCTGCCGACATTCATGCAGTACAATGTGCCGATGCGACTCCGCTTATTGGCTCTGACTTTGATCCTCTCAGCCTGTACCGCTGCACCCATCACCGCCACATCCACGCCAGCGCGACTCGAAGCCGTTGTCGTGGCCGACACTCCCACACCCACCCTCATCCCGTCCCCAACTACCACGCCCACCGTGGATAAATGGATTTTTCCATATACTATCGCAGGCTTTCGTAAACACAATTTTCAAAGTGGGAAAGTGACCGTCCTCGAAACGTTGGAAAAGACGGACGTCTACACCCGTTATCGCATTTCCTATCCCAGCGATGGCCTGACCATCACGGGCGTCCTGCAAATCCCTGTCGAGGGACGGGAGCCGTTTCCCGTCATCGTGATGAACCACGGCTTCTTTTCGCGCGGAGAGTACCACTCGGGTGACGGCACCGACCGCGCGGCCGAATTTCTCAATCGGCGCGGTTACCTGACGGTCTCCTCGGATTATCGCAGTTGGGGTGGCTCGGATGAAGGTCCCAGCCTATTCTATTCGGGCCTAGCTATTGACGTGGTCAACCTGATCCGCGCCCTGCCATCCATCCCGCAGGCGGATCCGTCACGGGTCGGGATGTGGGGGCACAGCATGGGTGGTGGTGTGACCATGAAGGTGTTGATGCTAGGCGCGCCCGTCCGTGCGGCGGTGTTGTACTCCACCGTCAGCGCCGATAATGCGGACCTGGTTGCGCGTTGGGGTATGGGCTGCATCGGCGATATCGCCGAAGGCGAAACCCGTTATGGCTGTAATTCCTCCGACGTGCTGCCCGAGTCCCTGCCGCAGGGGTTGATCTCCGCCTATGAATTTTCCGCGCTGGACGCTGACCTGAATCAGGCTGTCTCGCCGTACTACCACCTCGACCTGGTCCAGGTCCCCGTGCAAATTCACTATGGCACCGCCGACGGCGTGGACTATGCTGGTACGCCGCCCGAATGGTCGAAGAAACTCTATCAAGGTCTGGTGGATGCCGACCGCCCCGCCGAGATTTTCGCCTACGATGGTGAGAAACATTCCTTCTTCGCCGACGAGTGGTTTGCCTTCATGGAGCGTGCCGCGATGTTCTTCGATGTGTACGTGAGAGACGTGCCATGAACTGGAAGCGGTTATGGCCTTCCTTGATATTGTTGGTGACCTTGTCCGCTTGTGCCGTGCAGGCTGCAACTACCCCCACGCCGACCGCTGTGCTTCCCGCCTCGCCCTATGACGGCGAGTGGAAAGGGGAAGCGATCCTGCGAGATGGTCGTCCCTTCACTCTGACCCTCAGCATCGAAGGCGGACGCCTGCGCGGCATTGTCTACAAGTTTCCAGGCACGGACGGCATTGACTGTAACGGCATCGAGTATGGCCTAATCGACGCGCCGCAGCGCCCCGCCTTGGAAGGGAGTCGCCTCGACGCGCCCCTGGGCGTGGACCTGAGCCTGACCGCCGCTTTTGACGAGGATTCTGCTGCTGGGCATTTGTCCATTTACTGGAGCGGACACCAGCCGCGCTGCAACGGCACCTACGATCTCGACTGGACTGCCGCGCGGCAAGCTCCCCCATCGGCGGCACAAGCCACTCCATCCGCGCCGACCAACCGACCGAATCCGCTTGCCACGTTCTTTCAAATCCTCATCTTTGGCCTGTCGAATGGCGCGGTGTTGGCGCTCAATGCCATCGGCGTGACTATCATCTACAGCACGGTGCGCACACTCAACCTGGCGCATGGTGACGTCTTCGCATTGACCACGGCGCTGGTCACCTCCACGGTCAACGCGCTGGGGATTTCTCAAAATTGGCCGCCGTTGCAACTGACCCTCACGCTGATTCTCGTCCTATTGGCCGCGGCGGGCGCGGGGGCGCTCCTTAGCATGGGCGTGGATCAGTTCGGCTTCAAGCCTTTTCGCGGTTCGTCGCGCCTCGCGCCGCTGATCGCCACGCTGGGACTTTCCTTTATCTTGTTCCAGGGCGCGTTGGTTTGGCGCACCTTCCAGGGCTCGTGGATTCCTGGCGAGCACCGCAGTGTGCCTGGCTTGCCCGAGGTCCCCACCGACGGCATTCCCAGCCTGTTACCCGAGATTAATCTGGCCGCGAAACTTGGCATTCCCAACCTGGTCATCCGTTTCAGCGACCTGCTCATGCTGGCGCTGGCCCTGCTCTTCGTCCTGCTGGCGACCTGGTTCTTGAATCGCACGCGCACGGGGCGCGCCATTCAGGCCCTGGCGCAGAATACACAGGCCGCGCAGATCATCGGCGTGAACATCGATGCCACCATCCGCCGTGCCTTTGCGGTGGGTGGTGCCTTCGCAGGCGCGGCAGGGTTCATCTTCGCGTTGTATTACGCGCGTCCGTTCGGGGCGCACGGCGCACAAAGCGGATTGCTGGCCTTCGCGGCGGCCCTATTGGGCGGCATCGGTTCACCCGTCGGCGCGCTGGTCAGCGGCTTGACCATTGGCGTGGTTTCCTCGCTGAGTGACTATTATCTGTCCGCGCAGTGGACGCCTGTGCTGATGCTATCTCTACTCGTGGCGCTGCTGGCCTGGCGTCCGTATGGCTTGGCGGCTTCGGGTGGGGCGGGGGCGGAGTCCGCTTTGCCGCGCGACTCAGTCCTGGCAACGGGAGCAAGCTCCAGGTCCAGGATCTGGCTTTGGGTTCTGCTGGCGGCGCTTGGTCTCTTCCCGCTCCTGTCGGATGCGCTCGGCTGGGGAGGTCAAGTCATCCTGCGCTCGGTCGAGGTCTTCATCCTGCTGGCGCTTGGCCTCAATCTGGCGCTCGGCCTCTCGGGCCTGCTCGATTTCGGCTTTGCGGCATCCTTTGGCCTCGGCGCGTATGCGGGCGCGCTGCTCAGCCGTTTCGATGTGACCCTCGCCATCCTGGTAGGAGTCGCGTTAGCGGCGGGCCTGGGCGCGTTGAAGGGGATGCTGGCCCATCGTCTGCGCGGGGATTTCCTGGCCGTGGCCACGTTGGCGCTGGGATTGCTCGTCCGCCAGGTGGCGGTCAACTTGCCGACACTGACGGGCGGAGCGGGCGGCCTGGGCGGATTCCCCGCCCTGCACTTCCTGGACCTGCGTTTTGCCAGCCCGACGATGAAGTTTTATCTCGTCTATGGCGTGGTCCTGCTGGCCGCGCTGACTAGCCGCCGCCTCGCGGAGTCGCGCACGGGCCGCGCCTGGTTGGCCTCCAGCGAGGACGAGTCCGCCGCCCTCTCGCTGGGCGTGGATGTGAACCGCTCGCGGCTGTGGGCCTTCGTGTTCAGTTCGGCATTGGCGGGGTTGGCGGGCGTGTTGTACGCAGGTACGCTCTCTTACGTCGATCCCGAGACGATGTCCTTCCATGTCACATCGATGGTGTTGACGATGGTCATCCTGGGCGGGGCGGGCAGCGTGACTGGGGCCATCCTCGGCGCGGCGGCCATCGTGCTGTATGACAAGGTCCTCATCCCGCAACTGGCGGACTGGGCCGCGCTGCTCTGGCCCGGCGGACTCGCCATCGGTTCCGCGCCTGATATCCGAGGCGCAAGCTTCTTCAACTTCGGCATTGCGCTCTATCTGACCGTGCTGATTCGCGCGCGGCGGCGCAACAAAAACGCTTGACGCCTCACCCTCTCTGGACTAGAATCTCGACATCTCACCCGAAAGGAGGCACGTGACATCGATGAAAGCCATCTCAGCGTCTGTCCAGACTTGTTTCCGCGCGCCTCTTTTTGGTGTAGAACTCGCATAACTTTACGAGAATTTCGTCTTCTACCCGCAGGCGCGTCATGCCCTGCGGTTTTGTTTTAACGCGGGGGTAAGTCGAGACGTTTATTCATTACAAGGCAATTACCATCATGAATAGAAATCAATGGGTCGATTTCTTCGAGGACCTCGAAGACTCTGATGAAGA
>CALFXA010000112.1 GCA_937928015.1 uncultured Anaerolineales bacterium
CTTTTTTCGGGTTAGGGTAGGGTATCGAGCAATTCTTTCGCCATCACGCGCATCCACTCAGGATAGGTGGGGTTGGAGCTGATGTCGGCCAGCAAAGGACGGGCCTCCTCGCCGCGATTCTCCTTGAGCAGGATCTCGGCCTCCAGCAACGTGGCCTCGTGCAGGTCGGGCTTGACCTTGCGCGCCTGGTCCAGCAGGCTGCGCGCCTCGTCAATCTTGCCACCGAACAACGCCGCCCGCCCACGCACGACCAGGGCTAGGGGCTGGTCCATGCGTTCGAGCATGTCCAGTTGCAGGAACAGGCCGAAGTCCGTTTCGCCCGCCGCCTTGTAGGCCGCCTCGCGCAGGGATTCCATCACCTCGGGCGGAGCCGACTCGTTCTGCGGATAGGTCCGCACCACACGAAGGTACATGGCACTGGCGGGCACCCAGGCCTGACGGGCCTGGAATTCCTGTGCGGCCTTCGTCAGAAAGACGCGGTCTTGCGACGCCAGGTTGGCCGCCTTGGTCAGTGTCTCCAGAGCTAGCCGCCGCTGCCCCGTGTCCCAATAAGACAAGGCCAGCGCCAGTTGCGCGTTCGGGTCATTGGGATTCTTCTGTGCTTCGTCCAATGGAGGCTGGTTTCCGTTCGGCGTTCCGACGGGCATCAGGGTCGCCATCGGCTGTGGGTTACCCAGCGCCTGGGTCGGCGGCGGCACAGGTGTGGGATTCAACCGTTTGCGAAGCAGCCCGCCATTGCGGAAGGCCGCCAGCCCGACGAGCGTACACAGGAAGAGGACAACCACCCCTGCAACAATGGCCCACGGGAACGATTTCTTTTTGGACCCCTGGCCTGCCTCCGCCTCGACGGTCTTTTCATCACTGGGAGCGGGTGGCAGGGCCGATTGCACTCCCGCAGTGACATGCGGCAGCGTAATGGCCGTACCGCGCATTGGCACGCCTGCCGCGACCCAGGCCTGCTTGAAGGCCTGCACCAGATCGTCGACGGTGGCATAGCGGTCGGCACGATCCTTCGAAAGCGCCTTGAGCAGTACACGTTCCACGGCCTCGGGCACCTTGGCGTTAACCTTGCGCGGCAGGGGCAGCGGTGTGTAAATGTGATCGTGGATGATCGAGAAGGGCGTATCCGCGTTGAACGGGACCTGCCCCACCACCATTTCGTACAGCATCACCGCAAAGGAATAAATGTCCGTGCCGTTGTCCAGTTCCTTCTTGCCCATGGCCTGCTCGGGCGAGATGTACTGCGGCGTGCCCATGATCGAGTCAGTCGAAAGCGTGGACTCCCCCGCCTGGGCGATGCGTGCCAGGCCGAAGTCCGCCAGGTACAGGACGCCGTCCACGGCGATCAGCACGTTCGACGGTTTGATATCGCGGTGCAGGATTCCCTGTCGGTGCGCATACGAGAGCGCTGCCCCGACCGAATCCACCACCTGTTGGATCTCCACGGTCGAAAGTGGTCCGCGCTGCAGGCGTGCCTTGAGTGTCTCACCCTCGATGAATTTCATCACTAGGTACGGGCGGTGCTCGTGTTCGGCGTAATCATAGATCGGCACAATGTTGGGATGTTCGAGCTTCGCCACCACACGCGCCTCGCGCTGGAAACGCAACTCGAACGATTTGTCTTCATTGAACGCGGGATGCAGCACCTTGAGCGCCACGTAGCGGTCGAGTGCAGCGTGATAGGCCTTGTACACAGTCGCCATCCCACCCTGACCCAACTGCTCGACGATCCGATATGGCCCGACGTTTTCACCGATATTGAACGACATACGCTGTTCCTTGCGCCTGCTCCTAGATTTCTTTTGATTATAGTCGAGGGCTGTGAATTCGGTGTGGCCTGCGTGTAAACGCCAGGTAACCCAATGTACCTGTGACAACTCACAGTGCGAGAATTGTCCTCGCGCTGCATCCCTCAAAAAAGGATGGGCGCTTGCGCGCCCATCCTTCATGATCTACTTCGGGAGCAGGGCCGCCACGCCTGGCAGTTCCTTGCCTTCCAGGAACTCCAGTGAAGCGCCGCCGCCCGTCGAGACGTGCGTCATCTGCTTGGCGACGCCCGCCTTCTTGACCGCGCTGGCGCTGTCGCCGCCGCCGATGACGGTGGTCGCACCCGACTCGGCCAGCAGTTTGGCCAGAGCAAAGGTACCTTCAGCGAACTTCGGCATCTCGAACACACCCACAGGGCCATTCCAGACGATCAGTTTGGCGCCGCTCAATTCCTTCTTGTACAGTTCGAGCGTCTTCGGACCCACGTCCATCATACGCCAGCCTGCGGGGATCTTGTCCGCATCCACGACCTGGGTGTCCGCCTCGGCCTCGAAACGGTCGGCAATGACCGCGTCCACGGGCAGAATCAGTTTGTCGCCCGATTTGGCGAGCAGGGACTTGGCCGTCTCGATGGAAGCGGCTTCCACCAGGCTGTCCTGCATGTTATAGCCCTTGGCAGCCAGGAAGGTATTAGCCATACCGCCGCCAATGATGAGCTTGTCGCACTTGGCAAGCAGGGTCTCGACAACCAGAATCTTGTCGCTGATCTTGGCGCCGCCGAGGATCGCCACGTAGGGATGCTCGGGGTTGGAGACGGCGCGGCCAAGATATTCCAGTTCCTGTTCCATCAGGAAACCCGACACGGCGGGCAGGAAGCGGGCAATGCCCTCGGTGGAGGAATGCGCGCGATGAGCGGAACCAAACGCGTCGTTGACGTACACTTCGCCGAGGGAAGCCATCTGCTTCGCCAGGTCGAGGTCGTTCTTTTCCTCGCCCTTGTGGAAGCGGGTATTTTCAAGCATCAGCACGTCACCAGGCTTGAGCGCCTTGGCCAACGCCTCGACCTCGGGGCCGACGCAGTCGGGGGCCATCTGCACGGGGCGACCCAGCAAGGCGGCCAGTGCCTCCGAAGCGGCTTTCAGGCTGAACTCGGGATCAGGTCCGCCCTTGGGACGGCCAAGATGGCTCATCAGCATCAGGGATGCACCCTGCTCAAGCACATACTGGATGGTCGGCAGGGCCGCCTTGATACGCTTGTCGTCGGTCACTTTGCCGTCGGCCATCGGGACGTTGAAGTCCACACGCATGAGCACGCGCTTGCCCTTGAGATCGATATCTTTGACAGTTTTCTTGTCCATGTTGACTCCTGCCCCCACCCGCACCCTCCCCCAAATTCTGAGAATTTGGGGGAGGGACAGGGAGGGGTAGATTATTTACAGGGATTTCGCCATCAGGGCGGCCAGGTCAGCGGTGCGGACCGAGTAACCCCATTCATTGTCGTACCAGGTGACGACCTTGATGAAGGTGCTCTTCTCCTTGCCGAGGACACTGGTGAAGGGCAGGTCGACCGAGGAGCTGTACGGGCTGCCCTTGAAGTCCATGCTGACCAGGGGCTCGTCCACGGCTTCGAGGATGCCCTTGAAGCGCGGCGACTTGGCGGCATCGCGGAAGGCCTGGCGCAGTTCTTCAGTGGTGGTTTCCTTCTCGATCTCGGCGGTGAAATCCACCACGGAGACGGTGGGGGTCGGGACGCGCAGGGAATAGCCGTCGAACTTGCCCTTCAGATCGGGGATGACCAGGGATACGGCCTTGGCGGCGCCGGTCGTGGTCGGGATGATGTTCAGGCCCGAGGCGCGGGCGCGGCGCAGGTCCGAGTGCGGCATGTCCAACACCTTCTGGTCGTTGGTGTAGGAATGGATGGTGGTCATGAACGCGCGCTTGATGGTGAACATATCGTGCACAACCTTGGCAGCGGGAGCCAGGCAGTTCGTGGTGCAGGACGCATTCGAAACGACGTGGTGCTTGGTGGGATCGTACTTGTCTTCATTGACGCCCAACACGACGGTCAGGTCTTCGCCTTCGGCGGGAGCCGAGATGATGACCTTCTTGGCGCCGCCCGCGGTGATGTGGTTGACTGCACCCTTGACGGTCTTGCCCTTCTTGTTGACACCGTCTTCCTTGATGGTAAACAGGCCAGTCGACTCGATGACGATATCGATGCCCAAGTCGCTCCACTTGATGTTGGACGGGTCGGTCTCCTTGAAGACCTTGACCTTCTTGCCATCGATCTGCAGGCCATCCTCAGAGAACTCGACGGTGCCGTTGAAACGGCCATAGGTCGAGTCGTACTTGAGGAGGTGTGCCATGGTCTTCATGTCGCCGATGTCGTTGAACGCGACGACTTCGAGTTCCTGCGGGTAATAATCGCGGATCGCCTTGAGGACCTGGCGACCGATGCGACCGAACCCATTAATGCCAACTTTCACTGTCATGGTATGCCTCCAAAATGGAAATATTTGTGATTTTTATCACTTTTTATTTTACCCTAATTTGGGTAAATTGCCAGGTCGATTGTAATCGATTTCAATGTGACACACAACAAAAACCGACCGATGTAAAAATTATACTGCTATTTGTGTGGGCATACAACTAACTCAGGCAAGCGGCCCCGTGCGCTCGTAATACAGGTCCATCAGCACCTGGGCCAGCTTGATGGAGTCATGCCGCCAGGGGTGGGCCACATCCACCAGGTCAGCGGTGTAGAGACGGGTATCGCGAAGGGAACGTTCATCGGCGCGGACCCACTCCACGTCCTGATTCAGGCTTTCGTCATAATTGTCGTTGCACAGCACCACGTCGAACAAATCTTCGCCCACATGCTCCTCCAACGCACGGACATGATCGTAGCAGCTATAAGCATCCGTCTCGCCTGTCTGGGCGGCGATATTGCACACGAAGACCTTGACCGCGCGGCTGACTCGCAAGGCGGCCAGCAGATCCTGCACGAGCAGGTTGGGCAACAGGCTGGTGTACAGACTGCCCGGGCCGACGATTATCATCTCGGCCGAAAGCAGGGATTGCAGCACAGGCGGGAAGGCGGGGGCGTTGTTGGGTTCCAGCCAAACGCGGCGGACCCGTCCCGCCACTTCGGGGATGCGACTCTCCCCTTCCACGCGGACCTCGTGCGGCAGGTGCGGCATCTGGATGTCGGCCACCAATTTGACGTCATGCAACGTGGACGGGAGCACGCGTCCGTGCACCGAGAGCACCCGCCCCGACTCAGCCACCGCTTCCTCGAAGCTGCCTGTGATGTCGCTCAGGGCGGTAATGAACAGGTTGCCGAACGAGTGCCCATCCAGCCCAGACGAACCGCTGAAACGATACTGGAAAAGCTGCGTGAGCAGCGCCTCGTCGTTGGAGAGTGCTGCCAGACAGTTGCGGATGTCGCCCGGGGGCAGGATGCCAAAGGTCTCGCGCAAGCGCCCTGAGGAGCCGCCATCGTCGGCGACGGTGACAACAGCGGTCAGGTTACGGGTATGTTCCTTGAGCCCGCGCAGGAGAGAGGCCAGCCCGTGTCCACCACCGATGGCGACCACGCGCGGTCCCCGCTCAAGGCGGCGGAAGGAGGCCAATTCGTCCACCACGGCGCGGCCTGGGCGCATGAACGGACGCAGCAGCGAACGGTTCAACTCCCAAATGCCAAAGACGATCAACCCGATACCCAGTCCGCCAAAGATGACCACACGCAGTTCGCGCGGCAGGAAACGCAACGAGGCATAAGATAGGATGGTCAGGATGAATTGATTGCCCCAATCGGTGCGGTACAGGTCAAGCAAAAAAATGGCAAAACCCACCCCCAACAAGGTGATACCCAACAGGATGAGTACCAGCCAGCGTTTGACCCCTAGCCCGGGCCTGAACCAACGTAAAAATTGCCGCAGGTTTTCCTCCACTCGCGCGCGCCATGAAGATGATTTCATACGCATGAGTCTAGCAGTGATTACAACCTGCGTCAATTCACGTTGAAACTCCTAAAACAACAACACCTCGAAACGTTTCGAGGTGTTGTTTGAGACAAATCGACTATCGTTATGGGATATTAAAGGCCCTGACCAGGAACACAGCCATCTGAGCACGATTGACCGATGCAGCGGGACAATAATTTCCGTTGCCGCAACCGCCCGTTATGCCTTCCCGAGCGAGTTGCTCAATCCAAGCGGCAGCCCAAAAACTGGCAGGCACATCGGCAAACATAGCGCCAGTCGCCGAAGGCGGAACATAGGAAGAACTATGTTCCGCGCGCAGTAAGAAAACAGCCATTTGGTCACGGGTAACAACTGTTTCAGGGCAGAACTTTCCACCTCCACAACCCGCAGTAATGCCTTCTTTAGCAAGTTGCTCAATCCAGCTTGCAGCCCAATAACTGGCAGGTACATCAGCGAACATGGTACCGGTTGCAACAGGCGGCGCATAAGAGGAACCATGAATGCCGCGCAGAAGGAAGACCGACATTTGCGCACGATTCACGGCAGTCTCAGGGCAATACACCAGCGGATTAGTCCCACACCCGCCGGTGATACCCGCAAAATAAAGATGCTCAATATAAGTTTTCGCCCAATAAGTGGACGGAACGTCCGCAAAGACCGCGTCTGTGTTCACCAAGATGATGGTGGCATCCACAAATGGACCTACCTTACCGTCACTGTCCACAATCGCAACTCGCCAGTAATAAGTCTTCGATGTAGCGTAACTCATTGTGGGCGTCCAGCGGACGTTATCCGTTGTGATCGTCTCGTAGATGGGCGAGAAAGTGGATACTTGCGAGACCTCTATCTTGTATCGCGCCGCTCCATCTACAGGTGACCAGACAAAAGTTGGGGTGGACGTAACGTTTGCGCCAGTCGTCGGGCTAATCAGGGTTGTAATTGGATATTGCTTTGTGAAGGTTTGGTACGCGCTATAGTTGCCGAGTTTTGCTTCGCCGTCAACCATGGCAACACGCCAATAATACGTACCGTCATCATATCCTTTGGACGGAGTCCAACAGCTTTGTTCTGTATCCATCGTATCAAAGACCACCGAAAAAGTTGGGTCCTTGCTCACCTGAGTACGATACTTCCATGCAGCCAGAACTGGGTCGCCAGTTAATGGAGAGGTTGAAATCAAGGGCGTCCAGCACATGGTAGGAGCGCGTCCAACCACACCCGAAGGATAATGTGTTAGACCTGTTGGCGTGGGTAAAGACAGAACAAAGGTTTGAGAGGAGGTCCAATTGTTGATAACATTTCCATTGCGGCGGACACGTACCCGCCAATAATACGTGGCGTTGGCCAGGGTGTGGATATCCGTGTAGGAGTTCTGTTTGGTGTTTATATTGATAGCCATCGAGCCAAAACCAGGATCGTCATCGACTTGTAAATCGTACGACTCGGCCCCTTCGACCATATTCCAGGTAAAAGTGGGAGTAGCAAAGGTCACAGAGGTCTGCAAGTTTTGTGGAATAAACCCCTTGCGTTCAAAGCGCCAGCCTTGACTCCAGGCGCCGAAGTAATAAACCCCGTCCACCCTGTACTGAGGTCGAATACGCCAGTAATACGTGTTATCGCCAGTAAAGTCTTTATCCCAGGCATGGGAGGTTTGAGCATAATAGGGAGTATCAGAATTCAGGGTATAGGTTCCTGCCTCTGTGGTGAATTGCGGATCCAGGTATGGCTTCATAATCGCACCAGCCCACGGAGAAAGCACAGGCCAATCCCAGAAGAAGGGCTGTACTGACGAAAAAGTGGAGGGGTCCACGCCTGCGTCATTAGGCGGCATCACCAGATTCATTCGTTCGGTCACATTGGAAAAGCGGCTGACAACCCCAGAGGTCGAAAAATCGGGATCCGAGGGGACGGCATCTTGAGGCTGGCCGCCAACGGCGGGTAGACTCAGCAGGGAGATGGCATAACTGCCAGTAGTATCCTGATAACCGATGGCAGTATTTGGCACTTGCAATTCCACATAATCCCCCGCCAGGTTGATCTGTCCACCGACGTTACCCAATATGCTGACGGTGTCCCATCCGCTCCCATTCCAATGATAGATATATGTTTTAGAGACCGAGACCGCACCCGCCTCACGGGAAACGTAGATGGCATACTCGGGCCGGTATCCTGAAATAGTGGAAATAGTATATCCGCGAGCATCACTGGTCGCACCGGAATTCAATTGGTGATCCAAATCCAGGTAGAGGGCATAGGTAACATCTTGAATGGGAGCCGCGGGAACATGAAAGCCAAAGAACCAATACCCGCTGGATTGCGCCACTTGAAGGTCCGTCAGATCATAATCTGCACTCGCATCACCCAAGGCATCTGAGCCAATCTGCAAGCGGTTGGCCGCATCAGCCAGGGTGCGGGAAAATTGCCATTGACTCTGGGCAGCAATCTGGAAACGGCGAATCTCGCTCCAATTAGCACTGGACGATACAGCAACTCGCCAGTAATACACACCAAAATCCGTATCGCCCAGGTTGCGTTGCGCCAGACTTTGAGTAGGAGCATAGGATGGATTAGAAACAGTTGCACTATCCACGATATTGGCAAAATTCGGGTCGGAACTAATCTGCACATCATAGGAACTAGCCCCTTGGAATGGGAACCATTCGAGCAAAGGTGTTTCCTCGGCGTATTCAAATCCATCCGTCGGGCGGAGTAGTTCTGGAAAATTATTACCTTTTGGACCTAATGAAAGGGAGGAATCGAAGCGGGCCTTCCAAATCTGGCTCCATGGACCAGCCGGGGTCCCCCCAATGAGGGTACAAACCCGCCAATAGTAATCAGTATTCGTCAACGGGAAGAAGGGATTGCTCGAAGTGGGTGTAGCCGCGGTATTCTCCGTATCCACACTCCAATTGACCGCGTTAAATGTCGGGTCCGTGGACACCTGCAACCGATATGCCTGTGCATACACATCACCGGCATTGGCAGCACCCACTGGAGCAAAAACACGATGCCAGACAAAAATCGGAAGCGCCACCGTCCGATCTTCATGTGGATTGGTTGTTACTCCAGAAAACCCTGCATAAGTATCTGGAGGATAATAATACAGTGGATATACTTGATGCGGGGCGACCGAACCGTAGTAACTTTGATAAGAGGATGTATCGCTGGTTTTGCCGGCATATCCATTCCCATCATAGGGCGTCACCCGCCAATAATAGGTATTAGTTCCACCATTATATTTAGTTGGACTGAAAAATGTATTAGCAGTAAAGCCGCTGTCATATAGTGGATTGAAGCCCGGATATAAACTGAGTTCCACATAATATCTACTGGCACCGGGTACTGGTGTCCAGCTAAACATGGGAAAGCGCACGTTTTGATCCAGATTGACGGGAGTCAATAGTACGGGCTTGATGTACCACTTCTTGATGAAGGAGCGCGTGGTAGCCCAATCGGAAATCGAATTACCAGAGTGGACTCTGACGCGCCAATAATAGTTGACGTCATTCGGCAGGGTTGCAGTAGGGGTATAAGCCGTATTGCGGGTGTCTATCTGCGTAATGCCTGCGTTGAAAGTAGGATCGGTGGAATATTGCAGACGGTAAAATTGAGCGCCACGGACAGCGGTCCAGCGGAAAGTGGGGGTAAAGGTTGGGTTCGATAAGTCAGCTGGTTCCAGCAAGGTCGGAACAGGGTTATATCCAGCGGTAAATGTATATTCGTTGCTGGGAGTTCCATCATGATTGCCAGTGTCCACGGGCACCACACGCCAATAATACGTACCATTGGTCAATTTGGTGTTGGGTTGATTCGAGGTTGCCAGGGTGGTCACGTTATAAACGGTGCTCGCCCACCCGCCAGGGGTCAAATAGATCTGGAATTTATATTTGGCTGCACCAGTCACTGCACCCCATGAAAAAGATGGATGGTCATAAAAATCAATCGTAGCATAGTTGGATGGAGAAATAAGAGCGGGCATGTTCGAGGGGGTTGCCCATTGCTTGGTAAAACTCCAGACACTGCTGTAATCGCCCACAGGCGCTGGTGCCTCCACCCTGACGCGCCAATACCAAATCCCATCTGGAAAGACCCCAACACTGGTCGGCGTGTATGAAGTATTAGGCGTAGTGATATTCACAACCGTGGTTGTAAAAGCGACATCACTACTCACCTGCAAACGATAACTCGTCGCGCCAGTGACAGCAGACCACTTAAACTCTGGAATTCCCACCGGTGGGGTATTGGTCACATTCGTCGTAGAGCTATCGGCAGGCGACACAAGAGAAGGCGCGCTAAGTGCGTAGGCGGGGGTGGGACCAAACACATTCAGCAACAGAGAAACGGCTACAAGAAAAAAACCAATTCGTTTGAACCAATTTGTTTTCATCACATCCTCCACAGAAATTCAGGTAATGCACAATACAACATGACGGCAAATCATACATGACAGTTCCCATTACGGGTTTGCTTCAATGTTTTTATATGGTAACAAATCCATTAATAAATCATAAAGTATTTTTCCCCTTTTTTATATGACATATATCCCGTTTTTGTTGACACTTTTGAAAAGCGATTTCGACCGTTTCCGCTCACACATCATGGGAATTTGCCGCAGAGCGCGCTGCCCCACCCCACTTCGACGGCTGTTCAACCGCTTTTTTCTGGTATAATTTTTGCCCGTGACTGGTCCTGCCCCGCGGTTTACGCTGCGGACATGGAGACCTGCAAATCTACAGAAAGGAAGCAAACGTCATGCCTCTCGCTAAGGAAGTCAAGACCCAGGCGATTCAGGATTTTCACCGCCACGAGACCGACACCGGTTCTCCCGAAGTCCAGATCGCCATTCTGACCAACCGCATCCAGCAGTTGACCGAGCACCTGCGCGCGAACAAACACGATGAATCGTGTCGCCGCGGCCTGCTCAAACTGGTCGGTCAGCGCCGCAGATTGCTGGCCTACCTGCGCAAGACGGGCTACGCGCGTTACATCGAAGTAACCGACCGCCTGAACCTGCGCCGCAAGTAACATGAAGGGCCCTAAGGGTCTTCGAGACCCTTAGGGCCTTCGTTAACCGCCGTCAGGAATTGAATAGCGCGAACAACCGCAGTTGTACCCGCTCTTCAGTCCCTGACCGAGGCGGAATCTTTTTATCGGTGCAAATTGGCCCTTCGACTACGTTCAGGGCGGGCATTTTGCACCTCACAGGAGACAAATCTATGAAACCCGAAGCAAAACGATATTCAACTGTCGTCGGCTCACGCACGCTGACCTATGAGACTGGCAAGCTGGCCGGTCAGGCAGGCGGCGCGGTCACATTTGGCACCGACGAAGCCATCGTCTTCGCCGCCGCCACCATGGGCGGCGTGCGCGAAGGCATCGACTTTTTCCCGCTCAGCGTGGAATATGAAGAGCGCCTGTACGCGGGCGGCAAAATCCCCGGCTCGTTCTTCCGCCGGGAAGGACGCCCGGGCACCGAGGCCATCCTGGTGGCGCGTCTCACCGACCGCCCGCTGCGCCCGCTCTTCCAGCATGGCATGCGCAACGAAGTGCAGGTGATGATGTTCTCGATGTCGTCCGACGGCGTCAACCCGCTCGACATCCTGGCCATCAACGCCGCCTCGGCCGCGATCATGATCTCGGACATCCCTTGGGGCGGACCCGTCGGCGCGGTGCGCGTGGGCCGCGTCAACGGCGAGTTCGTCATCAACCCGACCTTCGCCGAGATGGACGAATCTGATCTTGACCTGCGCCTGGCGGGCACCAAGGATGCCATCCTGATGGTCGAGTGCGGCGCGATCGAGGTCCCCGAGGACGTGATGGCTGCCGCCCTGGACTTGGGTCACCAGTCCATCCAGCCAATCATCGACCTACAGCTCAAGATGGCTGCCGAGGTCGGCAAGGTCAAGCGCACCCCCACCATCGCTCTGGCGAACGAAGAATTGCAGAAAAAGGTCTTCGAATTCGTCAACGGTCCGATGAATGAACTGCTCGACAAGCCGCTCAGCAAGGCCGAGTTCTACGGCGGCATGGACGAGTTGCTCCAGAAGGTCGTGGCGGAATTTTGTCCCGAAGGCGCCAGCGACGCCCCCTCACAGAAGGACGTGGCTTCCGCGTTCAGCGAGGCCGAGCACAAGATCGTGCGCGAGCGCATCCTGAGCGCTGGCAAGCGCCCCGACGGCCGCACCCCCACCGAGATCCGCCCGATCTGGTGCGAGGTGGGTATTTCGCCGCGCGCACATGGCACGGGCCTGTTCACCCGCGGTGAGACGCAGGTGCTGTCCTTTGCCACGCTTGGCACCCTCGGCGAGGCCCAGGAACTGGACAACCTCTCCCCGGTGGACAGCAAGCGCTACATGCACCACTACAACTTCCCGCCCTTCTCCACGGGCGAGGTCAAACCCCTTCGCGGCCAGAGCAGGCGCGAGGTCGGGCACGGAGCTTTGGCGGAACGCGCGCTTGAGCCTGTCATCCCGTCTGAGGAAACCTTCCCGTACACCATCCGCGTTGTGTCGGAGGCGTTGTCCTCCAACGGCTCGACCTCGATGGGCTCCGTCTGCGGCTCGACCCTGGCCCTGATGGACGCGGGCGTGCCGATCAAGGCGCCCGTCTCGGGCGTGGCGATGGGCCTGATCACCGATGACACAGGCCGCTACCAGATCCTAACCGATATCCAGGGTACCGAGGATCACCTCGGCGACATGGACTTCAAGGTGGCGGGCACCTCGGCGGGCATCACCGCCCTGCAGATGGACATCAAGATCAGCGGCCTGAGCGCCCAGATGATGAAGGAAGCGCTCGAACAGGCTCGCGTGGCGCGCATGTCCATCATGGATAAGATGCTGGCCGTGCTGCCCGAGCCGCGCAAGGAACTCAAGCCGCATGCCCCGCGCATCATCACCGTCAAGATCCCTGTGGACAAGATCGGTGCGCTGATCGGCCCGGGCGGCAAGAATATCCGCGCCCTGCAGGAAGAGACGGGCACCAAGATCGACATCGAGGAAGACGGCACCGTCTACATCGCCTCGACTGACGGCATCGGCGGCGAAGCTGCCCGTCAGCGCGTCGAGTCGCTGGGCGAGAGCGCCGAGATCGGCCGCATCTACACGGGCAAGGTCGTGCGTATCGAGGCCTTTGGCGCCTTCGTGGAGATCCTGCCTGGCCTGGACGGACTCGTCCACATCTCGCAGCTTGACAGCGAGCGCGTCAACAAGGTGGAGGACGTGGTCGGCATGGGCAACGAGATCACCGTGATGGTGACCGACATCGACCCGCAGGGCAAGATCCGCCTCTCGCGCCAGGCCGTGCTCGAAGGCTGGACCGCCGAGGAAGCGCGCGAAAAGGACCAGCGCAAACCCGGTGGCGGCGGACGCCCTGGCGGCGGCGGACGCGGCGGGGACCGTGGTGGACGAGGCGGCGGAGATCGCCGCGGCGGCAACCGCCACTAGTCCGCATCAACGACACTCAGAGGACGGGTCCTGTACAGGGCTCGTCCTTTTTTGTCCGTTCGTTCAGGTAGAATCGAAGCAACTTTCAACAAGGAACCCATGAACTTCAAATACCCACGTCAGTACTGGCTCATGATCGTCGGCATCGTCCTCAGCACGGCGGGTGGCAGCATGATCTGGCCATTCCTGCTCATCTATGCCAGCGGAAAATTGAACCTGCCGCTCAGCGCCGCGGCCACGCTAATCTCGATCAATGCGGGGACGGGGCTGGCTGCCTCCTTCCTGGCGGGCTGGGTGGCCGACCGCTTCGGGCGCAAGCTGGTGATGAACTTCAGCCTGACGGTCAATGGCCTGGCATATTTCTTCCTGATGAATGCCAGCACGTATCCAGAGTTCGCACTGCTGATGGTCATCATCGGCCTGTCGAATCCGCTCTACCAGGTGGGGGCCGACGCGATGTTGGCCGACATGATTCCCTCGGAGCACCGCACCGACGCCTACGCCATCAACCGCATCGCCAACAACGCGGCCTTCGCCCTGGGTCCCGCAGTGGGCGGATTCCTGGCGGCGCGCTCCTACAACCTGGCCTTCTACGGCGCAGCGGCGGGCTTCCTCAGTTATAGCCTGCTACTGTTCTTCCTGGCGCGTGAGACACTCCAAAAGAGCAGACATCCCACAGCCGAACTGACAGCCGAAGACACGACACGGGGCGGCTATGAGGATGTCTTCCGCGACGGCGGGTACATGGCCTTCGTGCTGACCATGGGCCTGGGCTTGATCGCGCCGACCATGCTGTGGGTGCTGATGCCCGTGTACGCCAAGACCAATTTCGGAATCTCGGAGGCGCTCTACGGCTGGATTCCCACCACCAATGCGCTGATGTGCGTCTTCATTCAATATCCCGTCACCGTACTCACACGCCGCTACAAGGCGCTGCCCGTGGCGGCGGCTGGGATGCTGATCTACGCGGTGGGCGTGGGCAGCGTGGCGCTCATGTCGGGGTTCTGGGGATTCTGGCTGAGCATGGTAGTGCTGACCTTCGGCGAGTTAACTCTGGTGCCGACCGCCAGCAAGTACGTGGCCGACCGTGCACCCGCTCACTTGCGCGGACGGTACATGTCGATCTACTGGTTTGGATGGGGCCTGGCCCGCACCCTGGCTCCGCTCATCGGCGGGACGCTGAACGACGCCATCGCCCCGCGTGCAATCTGGATCGGGGCGCTGACCATCGGCCTGACCAGCGTCCTCGGGCTGACCCTGCTCCATCGGCGGGATGCGGCCCAGGCAACGGGTTCCGCTTGAGGGTCCAGCCCGATCTTTGCCTTGCAGACAGGACGCATCCACATATTTCTCAGACCCAAGACTGGCTATACACAAATGAAAATCATTCTTCAACCCTATAACCCAGCCTGGCCGACTCTTTTCGAGCAGGAGAAGGCCCGCCTGATGGACGCCCTGCCCGGGCACGTGACCAGCATCCAGCACATCGGTTCGACGTCCGTACCTGGGCTGGCTGCCAAGCCAATTCTCGATATCCTGATCGGGGTCCCGTCGCTGGCGGAGGCAGACGAGTTCTGCATCCAGCCAATCGTGGCGCTGGGCTACGAGTACGTCCAGGCCTTCGAGGCGGAGACGCCGCAGCGGCGGTATTTCCGCAAAGCGAACGCGGAGGGCGTGCGGACTCATCACATCCACCTGGTGGAGATCAACAGCGATTGGTGGGTGGACCACCTACTCTTCCGCGACTACCTGCGCGGCAACCAAGAGGTGCGGCGGGCATACGAAGCGCACAAGCGCGAACTGGCCGCGCGCGAGTGGCCCACCAGCAACGATTACGCCGAGGCCAAGACCGAGTTTATCCAGAAGACAATGGCGGAGGCGCGCGCCTGGCGTCAGAATGTGTGCATGTAAGGGCGGGAAGTGGGAATTCGAGTTATTGGAAACGGAAACAGCAGTAAATCTGGTGTTTGAATTCTATGTATAAAGGAAATTTAAAACAATTTTATCAAAGAGAGAAAAAAGCGGCAGAGGGTCGTCTCCGCCGCTTGATTTCCATTTGCCTCAGGCCGGTCTATAAGCCGCATTCTGTCCAGCGGAATTGCTTCCGCCTGTGCAGTCATCTCTCTGGGCGGTGCGTCACCGCGCCGCTCGATGCAGCCTACCCGGAGCTGGCCTTCCCCACGGTTGGGGAGGGCACGTGTGGAAACGAGCCGTTTCCCATCGTCCACAGACGAATTCGCTCCTGCTTGGCCTTGCTCCCGGCGGGGGTTACCTGGCCGCGTGCATTACTGCACGCGCCGGTGGTCTCTTACACCACCGTTTCACCATCACTACCCCGCCCGTAAGGGAGGAGTAGCTGTTTGTTTCTGTGGCCCTGTTCCGGCAGGTTCGCGCCTCTCGGCGGCTTTCCCGCCCCGGGTGCTATCCGACGCCGTGCTCTATGGAGTGCGGACTTTCCTCGACCCCGTCAACGCGGAGCCGCGACTGCCCGACCAACCTGAGGCGGCTTCATCATACCCGCCCGGAGCGGCGGAGTCAACCTGGGGGACAGGATTCAGTGCGAAGGGGCTGGGAAGGTCCACCTTGGGACGAGGAAAACGCCTTACGGAAACATCAGGGAATTGGAATAAAAGTCTGTTGTGAAAATCGGCAAAAAGACATTAAAATAGGAGGGAATCCCCCATCCTTGAGGAGTCGTTGTGAGCCATCTGCCCGGGAAATTCATCATCGGTTTGACCGGTAACATCGCCACTGGCAAAAGCGTCGTGCGCAGGATGCTCGAACATCTGGGCGCCTACACCATCGACGCGGACGCCCTCTCCCATCGCGCCATCTCGAAGGGAGCGCCCGGTTACCAGCCCGTGCTGAACGAGTTCGGCAAGTGGCTGCTGGACAAAGAAGGCGAGATCGACCGCTCCAAGCTGGGGCGGCTGGTCTTCAGCGATCCTGATGCGCTCGCCAAGCTGGAGGACATCGTCCACCCGCTGGTGCGGCAGGCCACCGACATGTTGATTCAGCGCGCCCGCCAGCCGATCATCGTGGTGGAAGCCATCAAACTGCTCGAAAGCGACCTGCGCCAACTGGCCGACGCCATCTGGGTGACCGACGCCCCGCAGGAAGTGCAGGTGGAACGTCTGATCCGCAAGCGTGGGCTGACGCGTGACGAGGCCCTGCAGCGCATCATGGCTCAGTCGGCGCAGATGGAAAAGGTGGCCGCCGCCGGCGTGGTCATCCGCAACACAGGTTCCTATGAGGATCTGTGGAAACAGGTCACTGCCCAATGGAAGAAGATCTCGCCGACCGGCGATACCATCCCCGTGGTGCAGAAGACCCAGGCCGGACAGCTCGAGGTTCAGCGCGGTCGTCCGCGTGACTCGAAGCCCATCGCCGAGTTGGTCACCCGCCTGAGCAAGGGCACCCGCTCCATGACTTCTGCGGACGTAATGGAAGGCTTTGGCGACAAGGCTTATATGTTGCTGCGCAGCAGCGGACGATTGGTCGGCGTGGCCGGCTGGCAGGTGGAAAACCTGGTAGCCCGCACCACTGACGTCTATCTGGAAGAAGGCTTCGACCCGGCCCAGGGTCTCGAAGGATTGATCGCCGAGGTGGAACGCGCCTCGCGCGACCTGCAATGCGAAGCCTCGTTGATCTTCCCCTCTGAGGAACTGGCCGCCCAGGCCGAAGTCTGGGCGAAGCTGGGCTACGAACGCCGCGCCCCCGAAACCCTGGGCGTGCAGGCCTGGCAGGACGCTGCGCTCGAAACGAGGCCTAACGCCACCAGCCCGCTCCTCTTCAAACAATTGCGGCAGGACCGAGTCCTGCGGCCCATCTAAGGTCGGGACCGGGCAAGGGAACGGGAATTCCCGCGCGCCAGGCCCAGGAGTCCCGCCCTCCCTGGTACTGTGACCGAACTCCTCAATAACCTCCTCTTTATTTTTCAACGCCTGAACTGGCTGAGCGCCATCGACATCCTGTTGGTGACGCTCATCTTCTTCGGGCTGCTCTATTCCCTGCGCGATACGCAGGCGATGGTGCTCTTGCGCGGCATGATCCTGCTGGTGGTACTGATCGTGCTGTTCACCTCGTTGGTGGACCTGCCTGCCTTCTCGTGGCTGGTGACCAATGCCCTGCCCGCCCTGTTGCTGTCCATCCCCGTCATTTTCGCCCCCGAGATCCGCCGCACGCTGGAACGGCTGGGCCGTGCGGGGACGATCTGGCCGCTGGCTGCCAAGGCCGACATGCTTGAAAGTGAACAGGTGGTGCGCGCGGTGGTGAGCGCCTCGGCGCGTCTCTCGGCCCGTCAGCATGGCGCGCTGATCATATTCCAGCGGCTCGACAGCCTGGAGGAATACGTCAATACGGGCGTGAAGATGAACGCGCAGGTCACGCCTGAACTGCTGCTACAAGTCTTTTACCCCAACACCCCCCTGCACGATGGCGCGGTTATCATCGCCGAGGGCAAACTGGTGGCGGCAGCCTGCGTGATGCCGCTCTCGTCGAGCGGCATCCTCAACCGCACCCCCGAGCGGCAAATGGGACTCCGTCACCGCGCGGCGCTGGGCATCTCGGAGGTCAGCGATGCGGTGGCGGTGGTCGTCTCGGAAGAAACCGGCGGAATCGCCGTGGCCCACTCCGGGCGGATGATCCGCCGCCTCGACCCCGAGCGGCTGGAGAACATCCTGATCGCCTTCTTCCGGTCAAGCCGTACCGAGGGTCCCGCCAGTTGGTTCGAGCGTTTCATCCCGAGCCTGCCCGTCAAGAAAAAGGACGAATGAACACCCGTCGTGGGCCGATCTGAGAAACCGATGCGTACTTTAGGTAAAAACCTGAGGACCCTGTTATGGGCCTCCATCCTGGCATTGTCAGTTTGGGTGGCAGCCGTCACGGCCGCCGACCCGGATGAGGTGCGTACCCTGCCTGCCCCGGTCGCGGTCGAGGTGGTGGGCCAGGACCCAGGCCTGGTCATCAGCACTGACTACCCGAAACAGGTGGAAGTCACTCTGCGCGCGCCGACCTCGGTATGGGAACACATCAGCAGCGACCCCACCAGCGTGCGCGCCATCCTCGACCTCTCCGGGCTGGGTGGCGGGCAGCACAGCGTGGGAATCCAGGTACAGGTGAGCGAACGTCCCGCGCGGCTGGTCTCGGTCACTCCCATGACCGTGAATCTAGCCCTTGAACCATTGGCTACGCGCAATCTAACAGTCGACCTCAACCTAACGGGCCAACCGGCTGTCGGGTATCAGGCTGGGGACCCGCACCTGACCCCGTTGCAGGTGGTGGTGGCAGGAGCCGAGTCACAGGTGCAGCAGGCCACGAAGGCGACGGTCACGCTCAGCCTGGACGGTGTCCGCGAGAACGTGCAGAAGTCGCTGACGGTGCAGGTGCTGGATTCCAACGGGCAGGCGCTCAACGGGTTGAGCGTCTCGCCGCAGACCGTGGACGCGGAAGTGCCCGTCAGCCAGCGCGGCGGATACCGCGACCTGGCCGTCAAAGTAGTGGTACGCGGGCAGGTGGCCAGCGGTTACCGCCTGACCGACATCTCGGTCTTCCCACCCGTGGTGACGGTCTTCTCCGCAGACCCGAATGTAGTCGCCACCCTGCCCGGTGTGGTGGAGACCCAGCCGCTCGACCTGCAAAACGCCAACGAAGATATCACCACCCGTCTCGACTTGAACCTGCCCGAAGGCGTATCGGTGGTGGGCGAACAGACCGTGTTGATTCAGGCGGGCATCTCGCCCATCGAGAGCAGTATCACGCTCTCGAACGAGGTGGTGCAGGTGACGGGCCTGCCCGAAGGCCTGACGGCCCAGGTGCTGCCCGCTACAGTGGATGTAATCCTCTCGGGGCCCCTGCCCCTGCTGGATACACTCACGCGGCAGGACATCCGCGTGACAGTGGACCTGACCGGGCTGACGGCGGGCACACACCAACTGACGCCCAGGGTTGAGATTCTGATCGCGGACGTGGTGGTCGAGTCGATCCTGCCGGGCACGGTGGAAGTGACATTGGCCCCGTCTGGGACACCCTATCCGCTGCCGACCCCAACGCCCACACCGAAATAGTGATCCCTTACCCTGGCCCTCACCCTGGGGAGGGATCGGGCAAAGGAATACGTTACAATAGGCGGCGGATGAAGAATCCGCCGCAGCATTTTTAGGAAGTGAGATTTCATGAACAAACCCATCGTCGCCCTGATTGGGCGTCCCAACGTCGGAAAGAGCACCCTGTTCAACCGCCTGGTCGGTGAACGCGTGGCCATCGTGGACGACACGCCTGGCACCACACGCGACCGCCTGTTCGGCGATTCGGAGTGGAATGGCCGCGCCTTCACCGTGGTGGATACGGGCGGCATCGACCCGACCCACGGAGGCAAGACTCCGCTCTCGGTGGGCTCCGCCGACTTCATCCAGGAGATCCGCGCCCAGGCGCTGGCCTCGCTGGAAGATGCCGACGCCGTGTTACTGCTGACCGACGGTGAGAGCGGTGTCACCTCGCCTGACCGTGAGGTGGCTGAGATCCTGCGCCGCTACCAGAAGAAGCACCCCGACGGTACATTCTGGCCGCCTGTCTTCGTGGTGGTCAACAAGTGTGACAATGAAGAACGCCGCATGCAGACGCCCGAGTTCTATGAATTGGGTCTGGGCGACCCGTACCCCATCTCGGCGTTGCACGGAACGGGCACGGGCGACCTGCTGGATGGAATCGTGCAAGCTTTCCCACCGCAAGTGGAAGAAGAGGAAGACGACTCGATCAAGATCGCCATCGTGGGCAAGCCAAACGCAGGCAAGTCGAGCCTGCTGAACAAGCTGGTCGGCAAGGAACGGGCCATCGTCAGCCCGATTGCTGGAACCACACGCGATTCCATCGACTCGAAGCTGGAATTCGACGGGGTGGAGATCACCTTGATCGACACGGCGGGCATCCGTCGGCGCGGAAAGATCGAGCCAGGCGTGGAACAGTTCAGCGTGCTGCGTTCGTTCAAATCCATCGAACGGGCCGACGTCGCCATCCTGATGATCGACGCGACCACGGGCATCACCACCCAGGACGCACACATCGCGGGCTTCATCCTCGAAGAGTGGAAGTCGTGCGTGGTGCTGGTCAACAAGTGGGACGCAGTCGAAAAAGACAATTACACGATGGAGGAGTACACCAAGAAGATTCGTAACGAACTGAACTTCATGGACTACGTACCGATCCTGTTCATCTCCGCCAAGACAGGCCAGCGCGTGGACCAGGTGCTGCCGATGGCGTTGCGCGTGCAGGAGGAACGCCTGGCGCGCCTGACCACCTCGAAGATCAACCAGATCATCCACAACGCGCAGGACCTGCACCCGCATCCCTCGCACGCGGGACGCGTGGTGAAGATGTATTACGGCACGCAGGTGCGCAGCGACCCACCGACCTTCCTGATCTACGTCAACGATCCGACAATGATCCACTTCAGTTACATCCGCTACATCGAGAACAAAATCCGCGAGGAATACAGTTTCCTTGGCACACCCATCCGCATCGTGACCAAGGGCAGACGGGAATAACAAAAAATGAGGCGGACCTTATTGGTCCGCCTCATTTTTATTGAAAGAAATCTAAAGCGGGGTGGACCTTATAGGTCCACCCCACCTTTTCGTTTACTTCCTCCAAGAAGGCGCGTACCAATCCGAGTCGAGCGAGAGGCCTGGGGCTTGCAGCATGTGACTCTCCAGCGTGGACAAGTTCACCACGAACAAGTGTCCGCCGGTGGGAGAGGTGGTCTCTTCAATCAGGAGGTAATTTCCATCGGGCGAGAACAACACACGACCCACCGTGACACCCTTGTAAACTTGGGACAGTCCGCGACCATCGCGGCCGACGATGTACACGTCGGCGGTGGGATTGCCGTTTGCAAAACTGGTATAGTAAACGAAGGCCACACGCGTCCTATCGGGCGACCAGACGATGGGATACAGACTGCCGCCCGTGAAGGTTGCCAGGTCCACAGGGTGAGCGCCATCGGGCTCGGTCACCATGAGGATGTGTTTCTGGCTGACGTAGTCATATTCGTCGAAGGCCAACGCGGACCCGTCGGGCGCGGGGAAGAAACTGGCCTTGGTCATCAAAGTATCGAAGAGCGGACGCACCGTCCCGTCCGAGGCGCGCACGAGATAGACCGTGCCCTCCTTACCTGGCAGGGCCGAGCGCAGGATGATGTTCTCGGTCAGCCAACCATCCATCACATAAGGGCGGGCGTTGGCGGGCAACTTCCCACTGACGGTCAGATTTCGCTGATCGGAACCGTCGCGGCGGACGACGAAGACATCCTCTCCGCCCTGCCCGTCCTGGGTGCGGAAGGCGATCCACGTACCATCAGGCGACCAGAAGGGCGGGTCGATATATGGGAACTGCGTCAGCGCGGTCCAGGTGTTCGCGGTCGGGTCATACAAGTACAGGTTTTGCGGCATGCCATTGCCGTTGGCGGGATAGGACAGGGCCGCGTACTTGCCATTGGGCGACCAGGCCAATGGACTCAGGTTGAAATTCAACGCGAAGGGCAGCGGGATGGTTTCCACTTGCGGGCAGGGATTCAATCCCACCACGCAGGAACCTGGCAGGCGGACGAGCTGCGGCATCTGTCCCGCCTGATGCGGCAGCGTGAAAAAGTACAAGTCACCCAGCACATCCTGCCCAGACGGGATGGCGGGTCCCGTTTCGAGGGGCGCCAACGGGACTCCGTCCACATCAGAAAAACGCGGCGTCTCGGCGGGCACTCGGAACAAAGCGGGGTCTGTTGCCACATCGAGAGCGATCTGAGTGAGGGTCATCTCAGTCTGCAACAGGGTCTCGTCCCCTTTGCCGTAATTCTGCATCTTCAAGATGATACCCGTCTGCAAATCGAGCCAGGCGCGGAAGGTGGGATTCTCCGCGTGAGCATAAGTCCATTCGACGGTGATGGCAGAGCGGCCCAACAGCGACTCCATGCCGACAGGCTTGAAAATGCCTGTGTTTTGGGCAAAATCTGAGGGGAAGGCCAACTGCGCCAAGGGTTCGCCAATCTGGCTCCAAAGCGGATTCGGGTAGGCCATGCCAGGCTCGAGTGGCGGGACATACTGCGGTTGGTTCGTGCCAGGGGACATTTCGCTGGTATCGGTCGCGCCCGACTTGAGGTCGATGGTGAGGATGTTCGCGCCATCGGAGGCCTTGAAGGCGGCAGCCTCGCCGTCCACGGGTCCGCTGAGGACGCGGAAGCGCGCGTTCATCTGATCGATCCAGGCTTGCTGACGCATCGAGTAGACAACGTTGGAATCGCGGTCATAGTTGTAGACCGTCCCGTCCAGGAAGAGAGTCTGCCAGCGGGTGGCGCTGGTCAACATAAAGTGCTGAATCTCTTCCGAGGTCGAGGTCATCGAGAGGGTCGAGGCAGCAGGCGTGGGTGTGGGCGGGTCGGCGGCGGGTTGGGATTCCACGGTGGTGGGTTCCAGTTTGACTTCGAGAGTGCCACAAGCCGAGAGGGAAAAGGTTAGGATAAACAGGAGGGTAAATAATTTTTTCATAGAGTATCCATTAATCCAGAGGAACGAGGGCTATCCCATTCCATTGATAACGAAAGAGTTTCTCCACGCTCGGGCCAAGCATGGGATCGTAGGGTCCGTGCACCAGCATGTCCAGCAGGATGACACCGTGGTCGATGCTGATCGAGAGGATGCCCACGCGGTCACCCAAGTAGGCGGATGCCACGTTGACGGGGGTCCCATCCTGATTGAGGACCACGGCCAACTCGCGGAAGAGTCCGCTGCCGCCGCGCTTGCTCTCAAAGATGGCTGCCGCATCGTCAATGCCATCGCCATCCAGATCACCAAAGGTCACGCGATCTATCAGCAGGCGGACGTACCAGTCACCACCCCATCCCTGGGCTTGCTCAGGCAGGAAATACAGGCCATCCTTGAAGCGGAAGTCAGCCTCATCCTCCTTGATACTGACACTATGGAATTTGGCATTTGCCAGTTCTTCCAGGGTCAAGCGGGGGATGGCCGTGAACGTAGGCGGTGGCGGTGGGACGGGCGTATCGGGCAGAGGCGTGACGGTGGACACTTCCACGGTGGGTGTTTCGGTGACATCCAGGGTGATCTCCAGCGTACCGCACGAAGCCAGCGCGAGGCTGGCCAGGGTCAAAAGCAGCAATGATCTCTTCATGCGCGTCTCCAAAAATGTCAGGTCCCCCGACGAACCTCTCATCTCACGCCATCGGGACCTGGTAGGAACCAGCCCCAATATTAAACCACATCGGAGCGGGCATGAGGTCCTCGACCTCACCGAGCAGGGAGCGCAGGTTGGCGCGGGCGCGAGCCAGGCGGCTGCGGACCGTGCCGACGGGCACGCGCAGGATTTTCGCGGCTTCGTCGTAGGAGTAACCCTGGATGTCCACCAGCACCACGGCAGCGCGATACGGTTCGGAGAGCGAGCGCAGGGCGGCGTGGATGGCGGTCTCCAACTCCGAGGTCTCGACCTGGTATTCGGTACCAGGCGTGGGGTCGTACAGCCAGTCGTTCAGGTCCACCTCTCCGCCGTCGCGGACGATCCATTCCAGGGGCTGGGAGGGTCGGCGCGATTTACGGCGTAACTCATCGTAGCAGGCGTTGATCGTGATGCGTGTCAGCCAACTGCGGAATCCGCCCCCGCGAAAGGCGCGGATGTGGCGGAAGGCCGAAAGCAGCGCCTCCTGCAATGCATCCGCCGAGAGGTCTTCGTCGGCGGTCATGTGCAGGGCCACATTGAAGAGGTAGTCCTGATACTGGAGGACCAGGGTGTTGAAGGCGTCGAGGTCGCCTTCCCTTGCAGCACGGATGAGCGAGTGTTCGTCCATGCCTTATTTATACTTTTCGGCTGTTACGGGCCTGTCGCAGGGATGTCACAGTTTTGTAACCCCCGATGGTCGGCTAAAATGTCAAAGTCTCTCCTCAAAAAAGGAAACCACTATGTCACATCAGACTGGATTCCAGTTGTTTAAACTATCAAATTTCAAATTTTGCAATTCACCGATAAAGATGCTCGTATGCCTTTCTTCATAACACTCACATTCAACGACTTTATTCTCAAATCGAGTAAGTTGTTTTATAACCATTCGCTTCTCGAATTCACCAATTTGTAAATTTGGTACATCGATTACGCAAAGCTTTTGTCTCAAATATTTACTTTTCATATCGGACCATCTTGCCAAGGCAACATATTGTCCATCTATTTGCCATAGTACGTGCTCACCAAATATTCCATTGACCTCGATTGGGTCCCGATTAGCAGACTTACACGACCAAATAGCGGACCGCCCATCGCTAACTCATGCTCAATCTGAAAAACAATCACCGCTTGATTGATTGGCGAAAGGAAACGCCGAACGTTCTCGAACATGTCATGTTCTCCGTAACTATCTCTTAATCGGCAATCTCATCGTAAACACCGTGCCGCGCGGATTGTCGAGGCTGCTGCGGACGGTCAGGTCGCCGCCGTGCAGGGTGACGATGCGATGGACCAGGGCCAGCCCCAGGCCGCTGCCTTCCACGCCGCGCGCGTTGGTGCCGCGATACAACTCCTCGAAGACCTTGCCCAGATCCTCAGGCAGGATGCCCATGCCCGAATCTGCCACTTCGATGACGATGAAACGTCCCTCCACCCGCGCGCGCAGTTCCACTGATTCCTCGGCGGCCGTGAACTTGAGCGCGTTATCGAGCAGGTTATACACGCCCAGGCCGAGCAGGTCGCGGTCCCCCGTCAGCGTAGGCATGGGCCAGGGTACGCGCGAGATGAGCAGTTCCACTTTGCGCTGCTCGTAGGCGGGGACCAAAGCCACAGCCTCGACCATCTCATCGAGCAGCAGCGGGATGTCCACGGGCAGGCGTTCGAGCGGACGTTCCTCCAGGTCGGAGAGCTTGCGCAGGTCGGCCAGCAGGCGGCTGAGTCGCTCGGCGGCGCGGGAGGCATTCTCGGCGGCGCGTTCGCGCTCTTCCACGCGGCGGGCTTCGCGCAGGTTGACCAGGGCCGTGCGCAGCCCCGTCAGCGGATTCTTGATTTCATGGTCGAGGCGGCGGATGAACTGACGGCGGCTCTCCTGGTTCATCACGTCCACCTGGTCCATCCATTTCTCGGCTTCGCGCTGTTCGCGGGCCGCACCCAACAGGGCCATGCCCACCAGCAT
This sequence comes from uncultured Anaerolineales bacterium, assembly GCA_937928015.1. Taxonomy (GTDB): domain Bacteria; phylum Chloroflexota; class Anaerolineae; order Anaerolineales; family Villigracilaceae; genus JACPVF01. The sequence continues at coordinate 25,368 of CALFXA010000112.1, forward strand.
CGAAAGGAAAAAGCCGATCAGGAAGGCCACCATACCGACGTCCATTTTGAAGACCAGCAGGGGGACAGGCGAGAAAAAGACCTGCGCGATGACGGAGGCCAGGAAACCGATGAGGACAGGGATGACGGCGATCCACCAGCCGCGGAGTTTCATGCGTTATTCCCCTCTCACATCCGCAATGAAACGATAACCCTCGGCGGGGACAGTCTCGATGTAGCGCGGCTCGGCGGGATCATCTTCAAGCGCGCGGCGCAACTCCGCCATGCGCGTGTCCACGGTGCGCGTGCCTGCGGGATATTCCCAACCCCAGACCGACTCGAGCAGGCGTTCGCGTGAAACGGCCTCGTCTGGATGGGTCATCAGATATTCCAGCACCGAGAGGGCCTTGGGCGTCAGATCAAGCTGCTTACCCTTGATCGTGGCGCGGCGCGCGCGACGGTCAAGAGTCAGGTCGCCCGAGGTCAGGGTCCACGCGGCGGAGAGGGAGCGCTCACCTGGCCTGGCGCGCCGCAGCACGGCGCGCACGCGTGCGAGCAGTTCGTGCGGATCGAAGGGCTTGTTGATGTAATCGTCGGCGCCTTCTTCGAGGGCCAGGGCGCGCTCGGAGGATTCACCCACCTGGGTCAACAGGATGGTGGGGGTCCAGATGTTGGCACGGCGCAAGCGACGCAGAGTCTCGCGGCCGTCCATGCGCGGCATGAGCACGTCCAGGATGATCATGTCCGGGCGGTGGGCTTGGGCCTTCTCCAACGCCGAGAGTCCATCCGAGGCGACCAACACGTGGAAGCCTGCACGTTCGAGGAACGGGGCAAGGCTGTCCGCGATGGTCGGGTCATCGTCAGCGAGGAGCAGGAGGGGGCGTTCGTGAGTCATGGCAGAGGGTTGAGAAAAGGCCTGGTCACGCGGACCAGGCCTTCGTCCAGTAAACCAAATGTACTACGGAGCCGTCGTGGAGGTGGGAGTGGGTGTCTCCGAGGGCGGGGGCACGGTCTCGGTCGCCGTGGCTGGAGCGGTCGTTACAGTTACAGTCGCCGTGGCCGGTGAAGTCGTCGCTGTTGCAGTGGGCGTACCCGTCAGCGGCAGGGTGCCCGTGGCGGTCGGCGGAGCGGCCGTGGCAACCGACGGGTTGTAGATGATGGGACCTGTCCACAGGGCGCGATCGCCCACGGGCGAACCCGTCGCCAGAATGGTCAGAATGAACTTGACGTTCTGCCCAACCAGCGGGGTCAGGTCGACGTCGGCGTTATAGACCTGGCCTTCATACTTTTCCACGAAGGCCCACAGGGTTTGGATGCTGCCATTGCCGATCTGGTAATCAAGGCGGAAGACGACATAGCAGTTGGAGGCGCCGTTCTCGCAGCCGATGGTGGCGCGGAAGCGGTCACCCGCCTTGACGGTATAGGGCGGGAAGAAGCCCTGGATGTAGCCATTATTGACGTTCTGCGGGACGGTCAGCAGGCCCGCGCGCGAGTCGGTGGTGCCGTTCTCGAGCTTGGGAGCGGTCTGCTTGATCATGAACCCGCGGGTGTCACCCTCGGACCCTGGGCAGGGCAACTGGCCCGAGCCGCTGTACCAGACCGCTGCGCAGGCGTTGGCCGCGAAATCGAACGAGGAGCCCGCCACCGGGGTGGACGGAGTAGACGGCGTAGTGGGTGTGTTCGGAACTGTGCCCGTGCCCGACACCTTGATGTCGACCCACCAGGACTTGGTGCCGCCCGTGCCGATGCCGAAGGGCACGCCGCTGGCGTTCTTGAACTTCCAGTAGCCGCGGTAGCTGCCCGCGGTGGTCGGCGAGGTCAGATTGATGGTGATATCCACGGTCTGGCCAGGGGCCACGTTGGTAGGCATGGCAGCGGTATCGGGTCCGCCCATCTTCTCGCCACTGTCGAACATGAGCGAGTAGCCCGTGGTCCAGGTGCAGGTACCGATGTTCTTCAAGCGCCAGGTCTTGGTGAAGGCGATGCCAGGCGCGAAGGCGGTGCCGTCGGGGACGGTGACATCCGAAACGAACTGGGCACGGTCACAGGCGGCAGGCGGGACGGTGGCAGATTTGGTGGGAGTCGGCGTGGGCGGAGTGCCCGTCACGGTCGGCGTGGCGGTGGGAGGCGTAACAACGCCCGCGCGAGCGATGATCGGGTTGCCCCATAGGGCGCGGTCGCCCGCAGGAGAACCGTAGGCGAAGTTATACAGGATGAACTTGACATCCTGCCCCGCCAGCGGACTCAGGTCGAGGTTGACGTTGTAGGTCAGGCCCTCGTATTTTTCGCGGAAGGTCCAGTACGTGGTGATCGCGCCCGAACCGATCTGGTACAACAGGCGGTACTCGACGTAACAGGTGGTCGCGCCGTATTCACAGCCGATGGTGGCCTGGAAGCGGTCGCCGCTGTTGACGCGGAAGGCGGGATAGATGCCCTGGACGAAGCCGTTGTTCAGATTGTTCGGGCTGAACAACAGACCCGCCTGGGACGAGGTCACGCCGGTCTCGAACTTGGGATTGTCCTTCTTGAGCACGAAGCCATTGGCCGAGCCGTCGGTGCCTGGGAACGACAGGGCGCCCGCGCCGCTGGTCCAGGTGGCCGAGGCCGCGTTGGCGGTGAAGTCGTAGCCCGCACCCGAGGACGAGGTCACATTGATCTCGGCCCAGAAGGCCTTGTTGGCGGTGGTGCCGATGCCGAAAATCACGTTCGAGGCATTGCGCAACTTCCAGTAGCTGAAGTAATGCCCCGCCGAGCTGGGCGCGGTCATGTCAATCGACAGGTCCACGGTCTGGCCGGGAGCCACGTTGATTGGGAAGTTGACCGCGCTGGGAGCACCGAACTTCTCGCCGCTGTCGAAGACCAGCGAATAGCCCGTGGTCCATGTGCAGGAGCCGATGTTCTTCAAGCGCCAGGTCTTCTTGAAAGCCGTGCCGGGCGCGTAACTGGTGCCATCAGGCACCGTCACATCGGCCACGAACTGGGCCCAGTCGCAGGTCGAGGCAGCGGCAGCGGGAGTAGGCAATCCCGCCGCGGGGACCAGCGACAACAACATAGCCATCAAAAGTACAAAAGAAAAAAGTTTCAATTCGGAACGCATAGGGATTCTCTCCTTCTACATACTACCTGCATTGTGACGGCACTACAGGCTAAAAAGTTCCAACTTTTGACTATACGCCATGCCTAAGTATAACTTTTCTCTAACAAATGTTCAATATGTAGGGGATAGCCAATTCTTACCAATTTTTCATATACTGCACTCGGTTACAAATTGCGCTTTTTCAAAGACAGGAAGCGCAATTTGTGACCGTGGGTATTTTATAATAAGGAAGATGTCCCGCACCATCCTGCACCTCGATTTGGACGCTTTTTTCTGTTCCGTGGAGGAGACCCGCAACCCCGACCTGCGCGGAAAGCCTTTTGCCGTGGGCGGCAAGCCCGATGAACGCGGCGTGGTGGCCTCCTGCTCGTACGCCGCGCGACAGTTCGGGGTGCGCTCGGCCATGCCTATGTCTCGCGCAGTGCGACTGGTGCCCCATCTGGTCATTGTCCCCTCGCGGCATCGGTTGTACGGCGAAGTCTCGGAACAGGTGATGAGCCGTCTGCGGAGTCTGACTCCACTGGTGGAGCAGATCTCCATCGACGAAGCCTTCCTCGACCTGTCCGACCTGCGCGACAAGGACCCGCGCCAGATCGCCCTGGACCTGCAGGCGGGCATCCGCGACGAGTTGGGATTGCCCTGCTCGGTGGGAATCGCGTCGAACAAACTGGTGGCCAAGATCGCCACCGAGGTCGGGAAGAAGGGCGCAAAGAAGGGATCGCCACCCTTCGGCCTGACCCTCGTCCCCGCGGGACAGGAGTCGGCCTTCCTCGCGCCGCTGCCCGCGAACATGCTGTGGGGTGTGGGCCCGAAGACCGAGGCCAAACTGGCCGAGTTGGGAATCCACACCATCGGCGACATCGCCGCCTGGCCCGAAGCGGACCTGGTTCGTCGCTTTGGCGAGAACGGTCGCGAGTTGGCGGCCCACGCGCGGGGACAGGATGAGCGCCCGATCGTGACCGAGCACGAGACCAAGTCCATCAGCCAGGAGACTACCTTCACGCGCGACGTCTCGGACGACAAGACCCTCGAAAGGACCCTGCGCGAACTGGCGGCGGAGGTCGGCCGTTCGCTGCGCAGGAATGACCTGGCAGGCAAGACAGTCAAGATCAAGATCCGCTGGCCCGACTTCACCACCCTGACGCGTCAGACCACCCTGCCCCAACCCACCGACAGCGACGAGGAGATCGTCAAGACCGCGCTGAAATTGCTGCACGCCGTGCGCAAGCCGCGTCAGGCCGTGCGTCTGATCGGCGTGGGCGTCAGCGGACTGGGCGCGCCCGTCCGTCAGTTAGGATTGTGGGACGCAGGCTCTGAGAAGTCTCGCAAATTGCAGGAGGTAGTGGACCAGTTGCAGGAGAAGTACGGCAAAAACGTAATTCGCAAAGGCGAATAATTCAGTCGGGTCAAATTAGTGAAAACCAAGGGTAAAAATCAAATGAACAAAATCTACCATTCAAAGCTAAACAAAAGCTATCTTCATTCTGTAGACAAATCTGAAAGGGCAGTTTTTTTCACGGTTGCCCATTTTCTAAACGAAATAAATGCTCTCAATAAACTTCTTTTCTGGGTTTCAACGACACGATCGATTTCAAGAGCTGAAAATTATGGTAGATTGACTTACCAATTTATGTTTATTAGGTATTTTGCGGGAAAACTGTACGAAGGTTATGAGCTTTTATCAAAATCGTTTTACGGGACGGGCATTTCTAAAAAATATATACAAGGCATGAATAATGAAGCAAATGCTGCGCTAAAAAACATTAGTAAATACTTTTCAAAGGAAAACAATATTCGAAGAATTAGGAATTCATTAGCTTTTCACTATGATCCCCAAAAGATTGACAGCGGTCTTTTTAACGCGCCTGACGATTTGGATATTTATATTGAGCAAGCTGGAAATTCAAATAACCTCTTCTATTTTGGGGAGGTTGTTGCAGGCAGAGCATTGCTGAGCGAGAGTGGAAATTTAGATAATAAAAATGATAATCCATACCAGAAACTTATCCATGAAGTGTTTGAAGTAGGTAGCTGGTTTTCCACAGCAGCAAATCATATACTGAAACATTTTATTGAGAGGCACGAAGATCAGATATGGGCTGATGATGCAACAGAGGTGAAGTTTAATGAATTGATTTCAGGTCTTGATGTTCAGATCCCATGGTTTACAGATATGAGTCAAATCGAAGAAAATATTGACTAATGGCAAATGGACAAAACCTATAAAGCGGATATATGTCATAATTTGACATATATCCGCTTTATACTTTTGTCGTAAGGATGAGCTATGAGCAACGTCGCCACCCGTCTGATCACCCTGATCCTCCTGCTGCAAAACCAGCCCAATCAAAAAGCCAGCGAACTGGCCGAGCGGCTGGGGGTCTCTGTACGCACCCTGCATCGCTATTTCGAGATGCTGGACGAGATGGGCATCCCCGTCTACGCCGAGCGCGGACCGTACGGCGGCTTCTCGCTGGTACGCGGATACAAACTCCCGCCGCTGGTCTTCTCGATGGAAGAGGCCGTTGCCGTCTATATGGGCGCCAGCCTGATTCGCGAGGCCTGGGGCGAACTCTACCGCGAGGCGGCCCAAAGCGCGCTGGCCAAGATCGAGAACCTGCTGCCCAACGACCAGCGCGCAGAGATCGCCTGGGCGCGCCGCTCCCTCGTCAGCACGGAATTGACCCGTCCCGACCTGGCCAGCCTGTCGCCCCTGATGGAACAACTGCGCGCGGCAATCCACGAGCGGCGACGTGTCTCGGCCCTGTACCAGAACCAGGTCGACGCCAAACCCACCCGCCGCCGCATCGACCCGTACGCGCTGGTCTTCCGCGCGGGCTGGTGGTATCTGGTCGGCTACTGCCACCTGCGCGCGGCCCTGCGTACCTTTCGCGTGGACCGCATCCAGAAATTGAATCTGCTCGACACGACTTTCGAAGTGCCCGCCGATTTCGACATCCATGTCTACCTCGAGGACGAGTTCAAGAATCAGCCCCTGATCCGCGCGCGGCTGCGCTTCACCCCAGAAGCCGCCGCCCTCGTGCAGAGCAGCCGCTCGACCTGGGACTCGGTCCACGAGAACGAAGATGGCAGCGCCGACGTGACGCTCTCCGCCCCCGACCTGACTTGGCTGGCCTCCATGACCCTGAGCTTTGCACCCTGGGTGAGTGTGCTCGAACCGCCCGAACTGAGAGAGATGGTCCACGCCTGGGCGCAGGCTATCGCCCAACAATACGAAACATCCACCTGACCCAAGGAGACTGTATGTCCAAACCCCTCAACAAACAACAACTGCTGCAGGACGCCGAGGCCGAACGCGCCGCGTTGGGCGAATTCCTGGCGGGGCTGACGCCCGATCAACTGACCCAAGCGGGCGTCCTCGGCGATTGGTCCGCCAAGGACGTAATGGCGCACCTGCTCGAATGGGAGGGCATGGTCCTGCGCTGGTACCAGGCGGGGACGAAGGGTCAAACACCCATCACCCCGTCCGAGGAATACAACTGGGGGCAGTTGCCGCAACTCAATCAAGCCATCTACCTCAAGCACCGCGACCGTCCGCTGGTAGAGGTGCAAAGGGAATACCAGGCCTCCTACAAAAAGGTCATAAAAACGCTACGAGCCATCCCTGAAGCGGAACTCTTCACGCGCGGACAATACGCCTGGACCCGCAACAACCTGCTGGCGGCCTACTTCGCCTCCTGCACCAGCAGCCACTATCGCTGGGCCAGGACAGGCCTGCGCAAAGCATTCAAGGCACAAAAGACAAAATAAGGAGCCCATATGAAAACGCTCGATCTAAAGAAAGAGCTCAAAGCCTACTACCAACCCTCAGCCAAGAAGCCTACGATCCTTCAGGTACCGCGCTTCCAATTCACCATGATCGACGGCACCATCGAAAAAGGCAGCGAGCCAGGCCTGTCGCCTGACTTTGCGGAAGCCACCCAGGCGCTGTACGGCATTGCGTATACACTCAAGTTCGCGCTCAAGAAACGCAAACAGGATCCCATCGACTACCCGGTCATGGCACTGGAGGGACTGTGGGGCGTGACGGACGGCCGCTTCGACATCACCATCAAGGACAACTGGTCCTACACCCTGATGATTCTCCAACCCGAGGTCGTCACCGCAGACCTGTTCGCGGAAGCCATCCAACAGGTAAAGAAAAAGAAAGGTGACTTGCCTGCCCTGTCCAGGGTGCGGCTGGAGCATTTCGAGGAAGGGTTGTGTGTACAGGTCATGCACATCGGGCCCTATGCCACGGAGCCTGCCACCATCGAGTCGATGCGCGCCTTCGCCGCCGAACAAGGCTATCGTGACCGCGTCGGCCCGAACGGCAGGCATCACGAGATCTACCTGGGCGACCCGCGAAAAGCGGACCCCGCCAAAATGAAGACCGTGCTGCGGCATCCCATCGAGAAGTGAGTATCCCATGAGAGCCGACGCCGCCATTCCCACCCTGATGATGGCCCCCTGCGGAATCACCTGCGCCGCCTGCTATGCCCATGTGCGCAAGAAGAATCCCTGCCCAGGCTGCCGCAGCCTGGAAACGGGCAGGCCTGGCTATTGTGAACGCTGCAAGATCAAGGCCTGCGCCGAGGGCCGCGGCATCGACCTATGCTTCCAGTGTTCCGACTATCCCTGCGCACTCGTCAAGCACATTGACAAACGCTATCGGACGAGTTACCAGATTAGCCTGATCGAGAACGGATTGCGAGCCCGCGCCGTGGGCGTGGAGCAGCACCTGCGTGAGGAACAGGTTAGGTGGACTTGTCCCGAATGCGGCGGGGTCGTTTCCCTGCACGGCAAACTTTGCTCCGAATGCGGAAGGAGTCTCGCTTGAACTGCTTTTACCACCCTGACCGTCCCGCCGTTGGCTCCTGCAAACATTGTCAGCGCGGACTGTGTGCCGAATGCGCCGCCCTCGTGGAGGATGTGCTGGCCTGCAAGGACCGCCACGAGGAATTGGTCCGCGCCGAAGAACAATTGACAAGGCGCAGCCTGTTCCAGTCCCAGCGCATGAGCGCCACCTACCTGCGTAGCGCCATCTTCTATGGATTGGTGGGAATCCTGTTCGCAGGCTTCGGCGGGATGCAGCTCCGCTTTCTGGGATTGCAGGCGGTTTTCTTTATCTTGATCGGCGTCTTCTTGCTGTACGCAGCCATCGCAAATTATCTGGAAAGCAGGAAGCATAAATAAACCCACCGCCGTACCATTGCATGGCATTTAGAATGGCGGCGGGAGCATGAATTTCCTTCACTTTCGAACGGCATCTAACGCGGGCAGGTAATAACCCCTGACTCAATGTATAACGAAGGAATGCCTTCCGTATTTCTGAAATACACTGGCAAGGGAGTTGGACTGAAATCCTGTTTCCAAAAGTCATGCCAAATCTCAACTGCATATCCCTCTGCGCCAAGACTTAATTCAAAGCAAGCAAAATCCTTAAACCAGGTACTGGTTTTCCCAGTCTCACTTCTGAAAATCTCCTGCCAACCTTCATCCATTAATAGGCGATAGTAATGTTCTCCGATAGTATTCGGTTTTACACCGTTATAGTCATAAGTGACGATCAATTTGCTTCCATAAATTCTATAAGGAGCGCATCCATTTTTCTTACATAGGTGCTCCCAACTGGCTTGCTTCACGCCTGATGGGGGAGGAAACGTTGCCAATGTGTTTTTTTCCAATTCCCTGAATTGAGGGCGTGCATTATCGGCCTGTCTGTCAAACTCATTGATCGGAGAGGTCCACTTTTCGAAGGCAAAAAAAAGAAAAAGCAAGAACAAACAGATTGAGCACAACATACCTACCAAGATCAAAAACGGCTTGAGAATTTTCATAGCATTCACCCAACCTCTTTTCAAAAATATTTGGAAAGCAACTTTTCAATGTTACCTGCGTATTTTATTACAGACATCACGAAAGGAGTTCAACATGAGCGAAACTTACAAACCACTGACCCGCAGCGCCAGCAATACCATGATCGCGGGCGTATGCGCAGGGCTGGCCGACTACCTCAACATCGACCCGACCGTTGTGCGCCTGCTGTTCGTGCTCGGTTTCTTCCTCACGGGACCTGGAGTCTTCCTGGCCTATCTCATCATGGCCATCGTCATCCCGTTGGAAAAGACCATCACTCAATAGCAAAAAAGCCCGTCAGAACGGCGGGCTTTTTTCATGGTCAGATTCCCTAACGGGCCAACGACAGGAATACATCTTCGAGCGACGCTTCGCCGCGCTCGATCTTCTCCACGCTTATGCCTGCTTCCGTTAACAGACGCTGCATCGCCTCCTTTTGGACCTGGGAGCTGATCACGCGCAAGTGGTCGCCCGCCAGCCCGACGCGGTCCACATCCTCCGTAGCAGACAACAGGTCCAGTCCGCGTTCGAGCGGCTGGGCATAGACCTCCCACACGTCACCCTGAATGATGCTGCGCTTGAGCGCTGTGGGGGTGTCCATCGCCAGCAGTTTGCCAGCCCGCATCACGCCGACACGCTCGCAATACTCGGCCTCATCCATGTAGTGGGTGGTCACCAGGATGGTCACGCCGCCTTCCGTCAATTCGTAGATCAAGTCCCAGAACTCGCGGCGGGCCGTGGGATCCACGCCCGAAGTAGGCTCGTCGAGGAAGAGCAGTTTCGGCTCATGGACCAGGGCGATGCCCAACGAGAGTCGCTGCCGCCAGCCTGTGGACATATCCCTCGTCAGCGTGGACTCATGTCCTTTAAGGCCGACCAATTCCAGGGTCCGCAAAATACGGGCCTTGTCTGTGATGCCGTACACCCCTCCGTAAAAAGTCAGATTCTCCAGCGTGGTCAGGTCATCGTAGATGGCAAACTTCTGCGACATGTATCCGACACGCGAGCGGACCTCCTCGCTCTGCGTAAAGACATCGTAGCCGAGAACGGTGGCCTGCCCTTCGCTGGGGGCCAGCAAACCGAGCAGCATGCGAATGGTGGTGGTTTTGCCTGAACCGTTCGGGCCGAGATAACCGACGATCTCGCCCGTTTGTACCTCGAAGTTGATGTGGTCCACGGCCACGAAATCGCCGAAGCGGCGCGTCAGGTTCTGGACAGAGATAACGGCCTCAGTCATGGTTGGACTCCGATAAGGCGATAAAGACATCTTCGAGCGCAGGCGGGACAGGGCGCAGCTCGATCAACTCCGCGCCCTGGGCGGTGATCTCGGCAGGCAGGCGCTCGATGACGGCTTGTGCGCGGCCTTCTTTGACACGCAGATGCAACTTGTCGCCGAAGGCCGCCACATCCTCCACGTCTTCATCATGATGCGCTACATGGCGCAAAGTATTGATGGGCGAGCCGCGCAATTCGAGCACGCGCTCCGCCAGGCGGGAACGCAGGTTGTAAGGGGTATCCTCGGCAATGATGCGTCCGAGTTTCATGTAACCTACACGATGACAACGCGCAGCCTCGTCCATGTAAGGCGTGGAGATGATGACTCTCACTCCGTTCTCCCTCACCTCTTGTCCCTCTTCC